>JBBRVV010000074.1:0-7987 GCA_038246525.1 Pseudanabaenales cyanobacterium | reverse complement strand
AGGTTGCATTGGTTGGGTGAGCCAGGATATTTTCCTATTTCATGGCACCGTTGCGGAAAATATTGCCTACGGGAATCTCACCGCTTCTACTGCCGAAATTGAAAAAGCCGCAGGTTTAGCCGAGGCCGATCAATTTATTCAGTCTCTTCCCCAAGGTTATGACACGATTGTGGGAGAAAGAGGACAGAAGCTCTCTGGCGGTCAAAGGCAACGATTAGCGATCGCGCGGGCAATTCTAAAAAATCCGCCTATTCTAATTTTGGATGAAGCCACATCAGCGGTAGATAACGAAACTGAGTATGCGATTCAAAAATCCCTAGAGATGATTACTGTAAACCGCACCACTATTGCGATCGCTCATCGTCTCTCTACTATTCGTAATGCCCACTGTATCTATGTAATGGAGCATGGCAGAATTGCCGAACAGGGAACCCATCAGCAGCTTTTGGCGCAGAATGGCATCTATACTTCGCTTTGGCAAGTACAAACTGGTGCTAATTTAGACTTAGTTGAGAAATCAAAGGATCAGCAAAACTAAGCTTTCAAAGCACAGAATAGCTAAAACCTATTTCGGGATAGCGCGCTAAGATCCAAATCATGCTCAATTTACTATCAATCAAATCCTAAAACCAAAAAATCTATGAACTTACCTAAATTAAATCCCCCTAAAGTTGAACATCCAGAAGCTGAAAGTCCTGAGACAGAAAGTCTAATTAACTCTCTACGCCGAAAGGAAGGAAACTGGATCGCTTGGGCAAGATCCTGTGAAAAATTACACGCTACTGGATTAAGCTTGCAAGAGATTTTTGAGCAAACTGGATTTGAACCAATCCATCAAAATCAAATTACCGTAGCCGCAAAGGTATATGAAGCCTTAGTAGAAGGAAGAGCGAGTGTAGCATTATTAAATCATTTCACTAATCAGGGCAGTGAAATTCTCTATGAATTGCGAGTTTTGCCCCAGAGCGATCGCGTGGATGTAGCTGAGTTTATTTTGCAAAAAAACCTGGACATTACTGTTACCAAAGAAGCAGTAAAGGCAATTAAAGAGTTTGGCATGTTAGCGAATCCTCCCGCAGATTTTTCTAGCCATCCAGGAGATGCGATCGCCTATCAAGCCTATCGTTCTGCTCAAAATCAATCAGATCTGCAACAGCGTACAAAGCATATCTTGCGTGGTTTGCAGTATGTCCAAAGCAGTACAGCTAGATCTTTAATTGAGCAACTTCTCACTTCAACGCCAAATCAAAAGATTACTAAACCAGTTAAATTGCCAATTTATCGCCTTGATGAAGATGACCAGATGCCCCGATTGATTCCTGTGGCGGGGAAATTACCCCTAGCTGCTTCAGATTTTCGGGCTGTACCAATCATTGAGGAACTCCCTCCATTTGGCATGGTAGCCTACGAAGGAGCCTGCGCTTGGGTTGCGCTTCCAGGTTGGCAAGTGGTGCGAAAAGCTGAGGATGGAATCGTAGTATTAGCGGATACGCATACATTTTTGCAGGCATCTGGGCAGCAATTGCCCAATAGTTTTCCAGATCGAGCCGAAGAGATTGTGATTTTAATTGATCGTAGCGATCGCCAGGTTAATCAAGTGAATCCAGATAACTACTTCGCAATTGAGGTAGAAGGCGAATTGCGATTATCGATCCTAAATGAAAATCAGCCAGCAAAAAATCCAAGTAAGATCTTGGGTAAATTGTTGCTAATAATGCGTCAATCTAGGGTGATCGAAGAATCTACAGAAGAGGCAATGGAAGATTGGGAATAAATCGAATTTAATCACGCACCAATCGATCGGTTGTCAATCCAAAGGTGAGAGGCAACAAGCTCTGATAGAGGAAAAAGTAGCTCAATCGGAAAGTCTTTTGTCACATTCTTTCCTTGCTCATTCAAACTAGCCGATCTCCAAATCTAAAGAGGATAGTTTTAGAAAGCAACGAATTCTAACAGTTTGGCGCTCTATGGTTGTAGCGATCGCTTCTCAGCTATACTAAGTCAATTCTTTTGTCTGTAATCTAAATCCTGGTCTACTATGGCACCTGAACCCCCTGCAAATGCTATTTCCCAGGTCAAACTTCAAGCTAAACAGGGCGTGAAAATTAGCGGTAGTGGTTCTGCTGTGCCTGCTAGAATAGTTACCAATCAGCAACTTAGCCAGTTAGTTGACACTACGGATGAATGGATCTTTTCGCGCACAGGCATCAAGGCAAGGCGGATTGCTTCCAGTGAAAATCAAGAAAATTTAGCCCAACTGGCGACATTAGCAGGACAGAGAGCGCTAAGCTCGGCTAATATTTTGCCCCAAGACTTAGATCTGATTATTCTGGCGACCTCTACTCCCGACGATCTATTTGGCAGTGCGGCAATGGTACAAAAGCTTCTAGGTGCAAACCGAGCGATCGCCTTTGATTTAACCGCTGCTTGTTCTGGCTTTGTGTTTGGGATGGTGACAGCCAGCCAGTTTATCCGCACAGGTACTTATCAAAATATTCTCTTAATTGGTGCAGACGTGCTTTCTCGTTGGGTGGATTGGCAGGATCGCAGCACCTGTATTCTGTTTGGTGATGGTGCTGGCGCAGTTGTGATGTCTGCCGCTACTGAGGATCAGCTTTTGGGCTTTGCTTTACGTACTGATGGTGGTGGCAATCATTTACTAAATCTAGATGTGGAGAGCGATCGCCAGTTCCGTCCCGTATCTATGAATGGCAAGGAAGTTTATCGTTTTGCCTTAACTGCGGTGCCAGAAGTGATTGAGAAGGCGCTACATCAAGCGAATCTAAGCGTTGAAGATATTGACTGGTTGATCTTGCACCAAGCAAACCAACGAATTCTAGATGCAGTGGCAGCAAGAATGGGCATTCCGTCTGAAAAAGTGATTAGCAATTTGGCAGATTATGGCAACACTTCTGCGGCTTCTATTCCACTCGCATTAGATCAAGCAGTCCAAGCGAAGCAAGTCAAACCAAATGATCTGATTGCCATTTCAGGCTTCGGGGCTGGGTTAAGCTGGGGTGCCGCAGTATTTCGCTGGAGCTAAACTTTAGATGCTAGGGGGCGGTAGGTGCGGTAATCAATTTTAGGGAAAATATTATCCATATATTCCAGCTTCTTTAGCCATTCTTGATCTAGCTTGCCCCCATGAATATCGTCATAAATTTGATTGAAACGCAAAATATGCGATCGCGTGCGTCTAACTGCATAAGGAACCATCGTGCCTGTACGCATAATAAACGCCCAATCAGAAGACTGCGCTAACAGCAATTCTCTAGCTGCTTGGTTGAGTGCGCGAATTTCTAATTCATCAGTTGGCTCCCGTTGAGAAAGCTCAATCATCCGTTCGGCGGCTTTGTGCAAATGGGGATAAACCCAAGCATTCGTATCGTTTAGCCAATACTCATGAAATCCCTTAAATCCCCAACTAGATTGAGCAGGTCGCACCACCTGTTGAGAAGGATGGAGTCGCAAATAATCTGCTAAGTGCGTCATTTCAAAGGTTTGTTGATCGTAATAGGACTTCCTAAATAAATAATCAATAAACCAAGGTCCTTCGTACCACCAATGACCATAGAGTTCGGCATCATAGGGAGAAACTACAATTGGCGATCGCCCCATAATTTCATGCAAATAACGTACCTGTTTCTCGCGGTTAAACACAAAGTTGGCAGCGTGTTCGGCAGCTTTTTCCTTTGCCCAGTATGGATCATAGAGTTGCTTGCCATCCAAACCAATATCTCGCGCTGTGATTTTATGTTATTTCACGCCCGTATTTTTTCGCTGCCCATTTGGCATGATAAAAGGCTTGATATATTCATACTCTGCTTCCCAACCCAAGTCTTTATAAAATTCGCGGTAAACTGGATTACCTGGATAACCTACTTCAGAAGACCATACCTGTTGAGAAGATTCATGATCTCGCCCAAATGCGGCTACGCCTGATTCCGTAAAAATTGGTGCGTAGGTACCAAATCGAGGACGAGGTTCGCCATAAAGAATGCCATGCCCATCCACTAAAAAGTAGCGCAGACCCGCATCCGCTAACATTCGTTCCAAACCATTGTAGTAAGCACATTCGGGTAGCCAAATTCCGCGCGGAGCTTGTCCAAATGCCTGCTGATAGTGTTCGCAAGCCACCTGTATTTGTGCCCATACTGCCTCTGGATACATTTGCATCAAGGGTAAATAGCCGTGAGTCGCGCCGCAGGTTATGATCTCTAGATTATTGGTATCTTGAAATTGTTTGAAAGCCGATATCAAGTCGTAGTTATATTTTTGCCAAAGCGATCGCACCTCCGCAAATTCATTAATATAATATTCTGCTAAATAACGCAGATGTCCGTGGTTTTTATGGCGATCGTACTCTAGCTCCACTAACTGTTGCAACTGTGCCAAATGCAGATCATAGCGTTCTTGTAAAAGTGGATCTTGCAACATCGAGACCAACGGCGGGGTCATGCTCATGGTCAACTTAAAGTCAATCCCGTCTCGCCGCAAACCCTCAAATACTTTTATCAGCGGAATATAAGTTTCGGTAATTGCCTCATATAGCCATTCTTCCTCTAGGACATACTCGCTTTCGGGGTGACGCACAAAGGGCAAGTGAGCATGAAGAACTAGCGCAAGATATCCGATCGCCATAAATGTAATGTACCAATAAGTTTGAAATAAGGTGCCGAGGGAGTTCCTAGAGCGAATTTAGCCCAGAGATACACATTCAATCAATTGTAGTATCAAAAGGACACGCTGAAAATTCTAGTTAGCAAGGGCTAATTTAGTCTGTTTTGGCACTTAGAATAAAAATAATGATGGAAGTCGATAAACTAGACATGGTTAAATGTATTTCCTAACCGCTTTAGAATAGCTAAGACACTATACAAAGCATTACCACGATCAAAGAGAAAGAAGCTGTCAGAGAGGGAATATTGCTTAGTCCGTTGATCTAGTTTCACAAAAATTGAGTGATCGCCACTGGTCATCAATCCAAACACAACTTGATTAGGACTAGCCACCATGTAAGTTAAAGTTTGGGGTAGAGCTTCCATTACATTAAATTTTGCGCGCTTTGATTCTATTACTGCCACCCATAGTCTTTCCTGCACCACCAAAATATCTATTTGCCCTTTAATTAATTCTTGAGCTTCTTGAACAAGAATTTCTACAGATTCTTCAGCTTTGATTAAAAAAGGAGGGTCATAAAAGCCTGCTAGCCTCAATAGAGGAGAAAGCACTAGCATTTTTACCACCACTTCCAGCATAGAAAACTCAGAAAGATAGAGATATTGATGTTTCACTTGGTCTAGCTCATCTTTCTCCTTAGTTGTTAAACTGGCTGTTAAATTTAGTAAATCCATCCATTCTGGGAAAAAGTCTTCTTTCTCGGTATACTGAAGCTTAAACTTGGATTTAACTTCATGTAAGGTTAATCTGGAAGCATTGAGAGTTAGCGACATATTTAGGGATTCTAGGCTAATGACTTTACTGAAACTTTCAAAGCATTCTAACAGAATTGAAACATTTCATATTCATGTCGCATTATGATTTGTTTCCCCACCTAGCCAAAATACCCTTAGCTATTAAATTAATAATTGAAGAAAGAGAGAAATAATGCGCGCAATCATGGTGGTGGGAACAGCCTCAAATGCAGGAAAATCATTATTGGTGACTGCCATTTGTCGGCTACTTAAACGCAGAGGCGATCGCGTCACTCCATTCAAAGGGCAGAATATGGCGCTCAATTCGTATGTAGTGGAAGGTGGTGAGATTGGCTATGCGCAAGCGGTTCAGGCATGGGCGGCAGGTATCAATCCTAGGATAGAGAATAATCCAATTTTGCTCAAGCCCCAAGGTGATATGACTTCCCAAGTGATTTTAATGGGACAAGTTGCGGGAGTTACCCAAGCAGCCGAATATTATCAAAATTATTTTGAGCCAGGTTGGCAAGCGATTCAAACTTCTTTAGCAGTTTTAGCCCAAGAATATGATTGGATTGTTTGCGAAGGAGCAGGAAGTCCTGCCGAAATTAATCTCAAGCACCGAGATTTGACTAATATGCGGGTGGCAATTCACCTTCAAGCTGCTACTATTCTGGTGGTGAATATTGACCTAGGTGGAGCTTTTGCCCATGTAGTCGGAACTTTGCAATTACTCACAACCGAAGAGAAGTCTCTAATTAAAGGAATCGTAATCAATAAATTTCGGGGACAGCGATCGCTACTTCAGTCTGGTATTGATTGGCTAGAAGAATATACGGGTATTCCAGTTTTGGGTGTGATTCCCTATTTAGATTTACAACTACCTGCAGAAGATTCGCTTGCTTTGCTAGAACGTCGAAGCCGTTTATCGCCCGCAGAGACCAAGATTAAAGTAATTCGCTTACCTCGAATTGCCAACTTCACTGATTTTGATCCATTACTAGCTGAATCAAGTATCGATTTAGAATTTGTCACTTGCGATCGCTCCCTAGTCAATTCTCAAGGAAAGCCCGATGCGGTAATTCTACCTGGCACAAAAACTACGATCGCCGATTTACTTTATCTTCAGTCTTCAGGAATGGCAGATCAATTAAGGACTTATTGGCAAAATGGTGGCATTATCATGGGAATCTGCGGTGGCTGGCAAATGTTAGGGGAAACTATTAGCGATCGCTTAGGGCTAGAAGGCAAAAGCGGTACATATCCAGGATTAGGCTGTTTCCCGATGCACACCGAGCTAGCTGAAACAAAAATCCTGCGACAAAGAGAAGTGACCGCAACTTATCCCGAACCTCTCCAAAACACAAAAATCCAAGGCTATGAGATTCACCAGGGGATTTCCGCGCTTAAGCCTAATTTTGGCGAAGCTTTATTTACTGATGCTGAACTAGGCAACACTAATCAACAATTTTGGGGTACATATTTGCATGGAATCTTTGACAATGGCAGCTGGCGACGTACCTGGATTAATACCATTCGCCAAACCCAAGGACTACTGCCCTTAACTACCGACGTACCAAACCATAGTGCCCAACGGGAAATTATGTTTGATCAGCTTGCCGACGCGATCGCTCAACATTTAGACTTGCAGCCCCTAATAGAAGAAGGTTAAAATAATACCTTCAAGAAATTTCACTTTACTTCTCTAATTGCCACTTGCATTAATTCGTATTCTTTATGGTGGAGCAGATGCTTAAATTTTTCTCGTCGCTGTCTAATTCAAGAAAGTTAAGTCAGATTCAATTAACTCTCTTAATTATTTTAATAATCGGCTTAACTGGAATTACCAGTTATGGAATGTCTTGGGATGAGCCTTTAGAAATTTACATATCCGATCAGAACTATCATCTGGTCACTAAAGGCAAAGCGCTTACCTCTATGAAAGTTCCCGATCCCCCTTTTTCTGTAAAAGATCCAGATCGGTACTATGGAATTGGGTTTAGCGCACCTACAGAGCTAGTATATCAAGCAGTTAAGAAGCTAGGAATCTTTAAACTTAGTCAAAAAACTGATGCGCTTTTGAATCAAGATCCAGAGGTAAACGATCTGCGAGAGCGCATTCGAGTAAAGCATATTCTTACTTTTTGGATTTCCTTAGTTGCTTACTTCTGCTCAGCGAAAATGCTAGAAATTCTGATGGGGCAGCAATTTGCTTGGCTAGGTTGCTTAATTCCGATTATGTTTCCTAGATTTTGGGGACATAGCTTTTTTAATCCCAAAGATATTCCCTTCGCAGCCATATTTACTGCTTGTACCTACTGTGGAGGAGTTTACATTGCTAAATGTCTCAATCCTGATAGCGATCGCCGTTCTTTGATCGCAAGTAGCTTGACTTTAGGCGCTTTAATCGGATGGTTAGCGGGTATTCGTCCTGGCGGGATAATTTATCTTCTATTTATTCCTTTGGGATGGGTGATCGTCGCCTTGACCGCAAATAACTTTGTAATCAGCTTAGGAAGATTTATTAAAACTTATGCACTTGTAGCATCTGCTAGCTTAAGCATCGCGATTTT
>JBBRVV010000073.1:0-8014 GCA_038246525.1 Pseudanabaenales cyanobacterium | reverse complement strand
CCCTGCTCGGTCAATGGTGGAGACAATAGTTGAATTTTCTAACCACAGGCGGGCAATTTCCGCAGAAGAATATAAAAGACCACCAGGATTGGAGCGCAAATCCAGAATAAAACCTGTTACCCCAGCTTCTAGTTGAGATTTCACTGCTTTTTTCATATCCGCCGCCGCATTGCCATTAAATTGACGCAGTTGCAGATAGCCTACTTTGCCAATATTGGTATCTCGTACTTCAGCTTTGACAGGGTGAATCTCAATTCTTGCCCGCACGAGCTCTACATCAAACACGCGATCGCCGCGCTTGACACCCAGGATCACTTTGGTATTTAAAGGACCACGGATTAAATCTACTGCCCGATTGATGTCCATCCCTTCGGTGCTTTGACCAGCAATTTTCACTAGAATATCCTTGGAAATGATCCCAGCTTTGGCGGCAGGAGAACCCTCAATCGGTGAGGCAACCATCAGGCTCTTGCTAGTTTCATCTTGGGTTAGTTGAATACCTACACCAGTCAATTCGCCTGAAGTATCAATCTGCATACTTTTAAACTGCTCAGGATCCATAAACCTGGTATAGGGATCATCTAGCCCCTTGAGCATCTCCCGAATTGCGGCATAGGCATCGGACTTGGAAGCATAGTTGCGCTTGAGAAACTGACGACGGGTTTGTTGCCAGTCCACTTTGTTGAAAGTGCCGTCTACATATTCGCGATTGATAATCTGCCAAACTTCATCTACAGTCTCCTTGGGATTGTTTCTAAAGGCTGCGGCGCTGGGGTTGGCTAACTGAAAACCCACTAATGCCACGGAGGTGATTAGAGCAGCTGTTGTACCGAGAACTATTCCACGCTTTGCCATAAACATTTTGGATATACCGATTGGATTAAATAAAAAATTGGATGGGTTTGGAAAACTTAAGGTCGGAGTCAGGCGAATTTAAAAAGCAAAATATAGTTTGGCGGGTCTGGATCAATCACTTTCTTGCTAAATTTTTTTGACCTATGAGACTAGACTTATTCACTTATGTAACTTTCACTTATGTAACTCCTCGGTGACTCTAGTTATAGCAAATTGCTTGACTGGTTAAAGTTCCATACCATACACTCCGATCAAAAAATTTGGGATTTCTTTGATACTTCAAGCTTTTTTGAGTCAACTATTCAATGATCGGTTCTAAAAAATCTTACTACATGGATGCTTAGGTGAATTCCTAGAGAGATTATTCTACCTACTACTTTCAAGATAGGGTCGCAGGGCGTAGCCCCGCAATGGATTTTAAAGATGTAATCCCTAGGTAATTTGTTTCTTAGAAACCGCCGTAGTGAAAATATTTAGTAAATTGCCTCACGATTCAGCAAAATCAGCCAGGAATAAAGCTCAAGCCACTAACTCGATTCCAGTGCTCAGATAAGATTTCTTGATGAATCTTAATTTGATCCAACTTACTTAAAACTTAAATAAGTGGTGAATCTTTACAGCAATCAATCTTTAATAGTTGTTGCATATCCCTAGACAATCAGCTATGCAGATCAGCAAGGCTCTATAATTTAGACTGAACTATAAATAAATACCCCGAATTTACCTTTACTTCTAGGTAATTTGAGTAGGTAATTCCACTTATTTACAAATAAATTTTAACCGCTACAAGATTAACCAAAACCTATGACCAGTACCGTGAAACGCTCCAAAGTTGAACTGCTCAAGCAGCAAAGTAATTTTTTGCGCGGGCCGATTGATGTAGAAGTTGCTGACCAGAATCCATTTTTTAGTTCAGATGGTACGCAAATACTTAAATTTCACGGCTGCTATCAGCAAAAAGATCGGGATTTGGAAAAAGCAAGGGAAAAAGGCGAAGAATCTGCCTACTCGATGATGCTACGCACTCGCAGCCCAGGTGGATTTATTCCTTGGCAATTGTATTTGGCGCTAGATCAGTTGAGCGATCGCTACGGTAATCATACGCTCAGGGCAACTACCCGCCAGGGGTTCCAACTTCATGGAGTGTTGAAGCAAGACTTAAAGACAGTTTTGGCAGACATTATGCATCATTTAGGCTCAACTACGGGCGCTTGTGGTGATATTAATCGCAATGTGATGGCGCCTGTAGCACCGTTCAAAGATCGACCTGCCTATGGCTTTGCACGGGAATATGCGACTAAGATTGCCGATCTATTAGCTCCCCAGGGAGACGGCTATTTTGATATTTGGTTAGATGGCGAAAAGGCAGTAACGATTGAAGAAGCCCCTGAAGTCGCCTTAGCCAGAACAACACAGGGCAAGGGAATTGCCAAAACCATTTTTGAGAATAGCCGTGAACCGATCTATGGCACCCAGTATATGCCGCGTAAATTCAAAGTGGCGATCGCTGTTCCAGGCGATAACTCGGTAGATTTATATACCAATGACTTGAGCCTGGTGGTGATTGTGAATGAACAGCAAGAACTAGAAGGTTTTAATGTCTATGTGGGTGGCGGCTTGGGTCGCAGTCATAATAATGAGCAGACGATTGTGCGCTTAGCAGACAGCATTGGCTTTGTTGCCACAGCAGATATTTACGACCTAATTAAAGGGATTGTGGCGGTACAAAGGGACTACGGCGATCGCTTGAATCGTCGTCATGCCAGATTTAAGTATATTTTGCATGATTGGGGCGTAGAAAAATTTAAGCAAGTTTTAGAAGATTATTATCCTAAAGACCTAGAGCCTGCGCGTGAGCTACCTGACTTTAAGTATCAGGACTATTTAGGCTGGCAGGAACAGGGGGATGGCAAGTATTTTTTAGGTATTTCTATCGATAATGGTCGAGTGCTGGATCGGGAGGGCTTGCAACTAAAGACCGCCCTGCGGGAAATTGCTGAAACCTATCAGTTGCCCATGTTCTTAACCCCTAATCACAATCTGCTTTTCTGTGAAGTCGAAGAATCAGTTAAGCCTGAAATTCAAGCAATCCTAGACCGTTGCAGCGTTTTGGCACCTGAGCAAATCGATCCTCTTACCCGCTACGCGATCGCTTGTCCTGCTTTTCCTACCTGTGGTTTGGCAATTACTGAATCAGAGCGGATTATGCCTGAAGTGATTAGCCGTTTGCGCAAATTACTTGATCGTCTAGAACTAAGCTCAGAAAAATTTGTCACCCGCATGACTGGTTGCCCCAATGGATGTGCGCGTCCGTATATGGCAGAGCTTGGGTTTGTCGGTAGTGGCCTCAATGAGTATCAAGTATGGTTGGGCGGCAATTTTGACTCCACCCGTTTGGCACAGCCTTATACTCAGCGTTTAGCCCTAGATCAAATGGAGTATGAGTTAGAGCCTTTATTTGTCTACTTTAAGAGCGATCGCTTATCCGAGCAGGAGAGTTTTGGTGATTTCTGCGATCGTAAAGGGATTGAAGAGTTGCAGCGCTTTGCCACTGAGTATCTTAGTACCAGTTTAGTGTCTGAAATTAAGTCTAAGGATCAGCGCCACCGTGTCACTCTCTCACCTCAGGTATATGAGCGTCTGCGCCAGACCGTGATTAGTGAAAGTAAATCGATGAAGGAAATTGTTGAGGCGGCGTTGACGAAATATTTGGGGGATTAAGTAGGAGATCCGTACTTAGTCTGACTTTTGATAGAAACTTGAAAGCGCTGATCTCTCTATAATGAGTACTACGAAGTTTCATTAATTATTAAGAGTTCAGCTAATGGCAGTTAAACCCGAAGATCCACGGCGATTCCGTCCCCGCCTAATTGGCAATATTTTTCTGTTGGTCGGCGTAGGCTTATTGGCGCTGAATATTTTCTTACCAAACTTTTTTGGGCAGCCAACTCCACAAGTTCCTTATAGCCTATTTATTCATCAGGTAGAATCTCACCAGGTGAGCCGTGTCTCCATTGGGCAGGATCAAATTCGTTACCAATTGAAGGGAGTGAGCAGTGATGCTCCAGGGGATATATTAGCCACTGCGCCAATTTTTGATATGGAGTTGCCCAAGCGACTAGAAACAAATGGGGTAGAGTTTGCCGCTGTGCCAGTTAAAGGTAATGGGTGGTTTGGCACTATCCTGAGTTGGGTAATTCCTCCCTTGATTTTTGTCGGGATTTTTCAGCTCTTTGGGCGTGGTATTGGCGGCGGCGGCGGTACAGGGCTGCAAATTGGTAAGAGTAAAGCCAAAATGTATGTGGAAGGAGAATCACCCAAAGTCCTATTCAGTGACGTGGCGGGTGTAGATGAAGCCAAGGTAGAACTAGAAGAAATTGTGGAATTTCTCAAAACTCCTGAAAAGTACACCACGATCGGTGCAAAAATTCCCAAAGGCGTATTGCTTGTTGGCCCACCTGGAACGGGTAAAACCCTCTTAGCTAAAGCAGTGGCAGGAGAAGCAGGAGTAGCCTTCTTTAGTATCTCTGGCAGCGAATTTGTCGAGCTATTTGTGGGTGTAGGTTCCTCACGGGTACGAGATCTATTTGAACAGGCGAAAAAGCAGGCTCCTTGCATTATTTTTATCGATGAGTTGGATGCGATCGGCAAATCTCGCGCAAGTAATGGTTTCTACGGTGGTAATGATGAGCGCGAACAGACCCTCAACCAACTTTTGACCGAGATGGATGGCTTCGGTGCTGGCACAAAAACCGTAATTGTCTTGGCAGCTACCAACCGTCCTGAAACCCTTGATCCTGCTCTATTGCGTCCAGGTCGCTTTGACCGACAGGTTCTAGTAGATCGCCCTGATAAGCTTGGTCGTGAGGCAATTTTGAAAATTCACTCCAAGAAAGTCACCCTAGCTGATGATTTGGACTTGATGGCGATCGCTTCCCGCACTTCTGGATTCTCAGGCGCAGATCTAGCCAACCTGGTGAATGAAGCCGCACTTTTGGCGGCAAGGGTAGGCAGAAAAGCCGTAGCAATGGCGGACTTTGGTGAAGCGATCGAACGGGTAGTAGCTGGTTTAGAGAAAAAAAGCCGCATCCTCAACGAAAAAGAGAAGCGAATCGTGGCTTATCACGAAGTCGGTCACGCCCTGGTCGGTTCTCTTACGCCTAGTAGTGGCAAAGTTGAAAAAATTTCAATCGTCCCTCGCGGCATGGCAGCCTTAGGCTATACCTTGCAAATGCCAGTAGAAGATCGTTTCTTGATGAGCAAAGAAGAAATTCAAGCCCAAATAGCCACCCTCTTGGGTGGGCGATCGGCTGAAGAAGTAATCTTTGGCAGTATTACCACAGGTGCATCCAATGACCTACAACGGGCTACCGAGCTGGCTGAGCAAATGGTTACTAGCTATGGCATGAGCACAATTCTAGGACCCCTAGCGTATCAACAGCGTAAAGGTGATTTCTTGGGCGGTGGTATGAATTCTGGTCGCACGGTCAGCCCAGCTACAGCGGAAATGATTGATCGAGAAATCAAAGAAATTGTAGAATCTGCTCACGAGTATGCCCTACATGTTTTGCGAACTAATCGTCAATTGCTTGAGCTAATTTCTGAAAAGTTATTGGAAGATGAAGTGATTGAAGGCGAAAAACTCTATGAGTTGCTAGGCAAGATTCAAGTACCTACGGAAATGGAAGCGAAAATGGAATTGGAACCTACTTTGGTTTAAGTCAGTCATAGCTTTTAATTCGTTTGGAGTTGAGCTATGAAATTTCAATATATTACGGCGATCGCTTTTTCTTTGGGTTTGAGTATCGGCATTCCGGTTCAAGCCCAAAATCAGGTCAAGAATCTGGTTAAGAGCGATCGCTTGCTAATTTCTCAAGTATTCCGTTCGACCTATAGCCTACCCGCAGGTACTACCCTGGTAACTAAGCTGGCAGACAGTTCTACCTTATTAATTGGCACAGGTGAAACTAAACCTACCAGATTGCGGGTGATTCAAAATGTAATTGGCAATAACGGTGTAATCCTAATCCCTGTGGGTGCGGTAATTGAAGGGGATTTTGTGCCTGTAAGTGGTGGCTCTCGCTTTGTGACAAGAACGCTCAATAGTCGTGGTGGTTCAGTCAGGCTTGGCGCAGAATCTGAATTGATTAATGATGTAAAAGATCCGCGTAAAACCAGTCTTGGCGGGATCGCAGGTGATGCCGCAATTGGTGGAGGACTAGCAGCAATCTTGGGTGCAGTGACAGGCGATCGGGCGATCGCCACCGAAGAATTATTAGCTGGGGCGGCGGCGGCAGTATTAATTGGGAACGTTACCGCTCCTCAGGTGACCGTAATCGAGCCAAATCTTACGATTAACCTACTCACTAGCCGTAATTTAGCTTTCCGTACAGGTGGAGATTAAAATTAGATAGATCAGGTTTTTTTGAATTCTATATGCAATCCTCTCCCCTGTTAGTTTTAGCTTCAGCTTCTCCCACTAGACGCAACATTTTATATAATGCTGGATTTCGTCCCCAGATTCATGCCAGCAATTTTGATGAAGATTCGATTCAGCTTGAAGATCCTGCTGAGTTGGTCAAAAAATTAGCGCAATCTAAAGCCGAAAACGTGGCGATCGCCTATGGGAATCAACCTGCCCTAGTAATTGGCTGCGATTCGATCATGTGGCTAAATGGTAAAATCTGTGGCAAACCAAAATCTGAAGCTCACGCGATCGCTACTTGGGAGAAAATGCGCGGCGGCAAAGCAATCATCTATTCTGGGCACTGTTTAATTGATACCAAATCTAAAAAAATCCGAATTGAATATGCCAAATCTACCGTATATTTTGCGAACGCAACTGAGTCTGAAATTGAAAGTTATGTTTTTACAGGCGAACCAATGAATTGTGCGGGATGTTTCACTTTATAGGGACTAGGTGGTCTTTTAGTAGAAAAAATTGAAGGCTGTCACACTAACATTCTAGGTCTAAGCTTACCTTTATTTCGGAATATGCTGCGAGAATTAGGCTATAGAATTAGATTTACTAGCGCTCGGCTCGTAGAATTAGAGAATTGAGTCCCAAATATTAAGCTTTATTAATCTAAGTATAAAAGCTTATTCACAAATATATTAAGAAATATTAAGAATTTTGTTGCGAATTGTTGCGTATCTAGATCAGCAAGCTTTAAGTTCTATTTCGATTTGTTAAAACTAAGGACATATAGGTTTGATTTTATGAGGAATTTGAATGTTTACGCCAGTAAAGCCTGCTATCCGACACATTGCACCTACCGCCTTAGAGGGGCGCGCTTTGATTAAGTTGGTATACGTGGTTTTAGAGCCTCAATATCAAAGTGTAATTTCGGCAGCGATCGCCTCGATTAATCGCAACACCCCCAGCGTGGCAATTGAAGTAAATGGTTACTTGATTGAAGAACTGCGAAACGCAGATACCTTTGAGGCCTTTAAGCAAGATGTTTCTAATGCAAATATTTTTATTGCTTCGCTAATTTTTATTGAAGACCTAGCGAACAAAGTAGTTGAAGCCGTTGCTCCATTCCGCGACAGCTTAGATGTCTGTGTGATTTTCCCTTCCATGCCACAAGTGATGCGCCTCAACAAGATGGGTAGCTTCAGTATGGAAAACCTGGGTCAATCCAAAGGAGCGATCGCCCAATTTATGCGAAAGCGCAAAGAGCAGTCTGGCAGTTCTTTCCAAGACAGTATGTTGAAGGTAGTTCAGACCCTACCCAAAATCCTGAAGTATATGCCGATGGATAAGGCTCAGGATGCGCGTAATTTCATGTTGAGCTTTCAATATTGGCTAGGTGGTTCAGAAGAAAATATTAAAAACTTTTTCTTGATGTTGGCGCAAAACTATGTGCCTGAGGTGAAGGCACTAGCAGGAAAGCTAAGTATCAGTGAGCCGATCACTTACCCAGATATGGGAATCTGGCATCCCCTTGCGCCAAAAATGTTTGAGGATATTCAATCATATCTGGCTTGGTACAATGCCCGCACCGACATTTCCGCCGATCTAAAAGATCCCCTAGCTTTAACTGTGGGTATGGTTTTGGCGCGTAGCCACTTGGTCACCAAAGATGATGCTCACTATGTGGCAATGGTGCAGGAAATGGAATCCCAAGGGGCAAGAGTAATTCCAATTTTTGCGGGT
>JBBRVV010000072.1:0-8035 GCA_038246525.1 Pseudanabaenales cyanobacterium | reverse complement strand
CCTACGGGAATGTTTATTGTGGCAGATCTACCAGGTAGAAGGTGGTCAGAACGACATCTTCAAGCTTTGAGTATGTTGGCAAATCAGTTGGCATGGTCACGGCGACATTTAGTCTTCGTAGATAGTCTCTATGGACAACGCCAAGAATTAGAGAAGTTGAATTGGTATAAGCATCGTCGGATTGAAGATATTTATCGCGTAGTAGGTGGAAGTGTACAAAGATTATTAGAGATGGATAGCCAAAATGGCAATGATCCCGCTTCAAATCTGCGCTTACAGCAATCTCTCAAACAATTGCAATCGACTATCTCTACTCTTCCCCAAATGATTCGCAAAGAACAGTGGCGGCTGAGGGCAAACTATGAAACTGCGCCGCTTGCGGGAATGTTGAAGCGATCGCTAGAACGGGTAGAAAGTCTGGTTAAGCAGCGTCAACTTTGGTCACAGGTGCACAATCAAGCGAATGTAATTATCGGCGGAGATATTGCTAAGTTTGAAATGATTATCAATGAGATTCTGCTTTTTGCCTGTGGGCGATCGCAGGTAGGCGCAAGAATCGATCTTTGGTGTCGTCAAATTGATGAACAGTTTTTAGAACTTTCGATTACTGATTTTGGCGATCTCGATCCAGGCTTCTTGCAAGAAATTAATCAAGGTCGTCATCTAGATTTACTGGCACCATCTAGCCTAGATCAACCGCCTGGGCTACATCTTGCCATCTGTCAAAAGCTGATTCAAGAAGCAGGTGGAGAACTGGCAGTTTATAAATTGGAAGACGCGCGCATTCTCAGTCGCCTTGTTTTGCCGATCGCCGCAGGCTAAGGTATGAATATTTCACGCAGTGCTTCAATACATAATAATGGGTTGATTTTATCAATTAAAGAAGTAAGAACCCATACGAGGGGTACACCCTAACCCCATTCATCTTTCAAAAGCGTAATGCTCAATTATCAGAATCTAAGGGAATGACTTGATGGAAGTGGGCGAAATCGATATAGCGATCGCCATTTGGCATAAAGTTAATAATGTCAGCTAATTGATGATTCCAAAAAATCTGATTCATGCCGTAGGTATGTCGAGCATGGACGTTTTGAGAAACAGTCTCATCTAAACCTGTAAGCGAAATAATCAGCTGAGCTTGAGCATCAATTAATTCTTCACGACTACAGCCAAAGAGAGGGCTACTCTCATTAATGGTGTGCATCAAAGTCCAAGGCAAATTAAAAGTAGGTGTGCGAGAACGAGAGAGTTGCAGTTGATAGAATCTTCTCATCTGATGTCCTTCGCTACTGGTTTCATCTCGACTGAAATAAATAATTACTTCGGCTTCGAGAATGCGATTCCGTCTTTGATTCGCTGCCCGAAAGAGAACTGTCGGAATCCCTTCGTAAGGCATGATTACGCAGACATCACTAAACATCACTTTAGCAGTGGGTCGAGAAAACCGACTAAAGGCTAAACCAGTAACTACCGCAGTTACCAGTAAGGCTGAGATCGCCTCCGTTACCATGATTAGGTTGGCATAGGTGTTTTTGGGAGATAGCACGCCATAGCCAATGGAAGCGATCGTCTGTACACTGAAGAAAAAAGCATCCTCAAATGAACCAGGTCTAGCACCGATAATATTATCGCCCCCCAACAGATAAAGGCAGGCGAAAAAGGAGTTTAGCAGCAAAAAAGCGACGGTGATAATCCCGACAAAGCCCACCCAAGGGATGGTCAGCATTAAGTGATATGGTTCCCGCCAATAGCTATGCCAATCCCCTAGCCCTTCCACTGAAAATATGCCATTTTCCACCTTAATCATTAATCTGTCTTTATTAGCGCGTTTGGCGGGCGATCGCTTTAAGGATTTCATGGTGGTTAAATCTTGTAAATTGACTGGTAAACCTAAAAAACTAAACTGGAATGAGCAAGACCAAAAAGATTATCTTAACTGGGGGCGGCACAGCAGGTCATGTTAGTCCCAATTTGGCATTAGTCCCAAGTTTACGGCAAGCTGGCTGGCAAGTTGCATATATTGGCTCCCAGGTCGGGATTGAAGCGCAGTTGGTAGGCGATGCTGGCATCCCATACTATGGAATCTCATCGGGAAAGTTACGCCGCTATTTTGACTGGCAGAATTTTAGCGATCCATTTAAGGTAATCAAAGGCTTGGCTGATGCTTACTTTTTATTAGGTGAATTACAACCAGATTTAGTCTTCTCTAAAGGCGGCTTTGTGACCGTGCCTGTAATTTTGGCTAGTTGGTTACGGCGCATTCCCACGATTATTCATGAGTCAGACTTTACGCCAGGATTAGCGAATAAAATTTCACTACCTTTTGCTACTAAAGTTTGTGTTACCTTTCCTGAAACCTTGAATCAACTGCCTCAAGCAATTTGGACAGGTTTGCCAATTCGTGCCGAAATTTTGCAAGGCGATCAGCACAAAGGAAAGCAACTTTGCGGTTTTAGTCAAGCTTTGCCGATTTTGTTAGTAATGGGCGGCAGCTTAGGCTCAGCCAGGATCAATCAATCAATCCGTGGAATTCTGCCAGATTTACTTACTAGGTACCAGGTGGTACATCTATGTGGTGCAGGAAATCTTGCGCCTGACTTGACAGGTTTACCAGGCTACATTCAATTTGAATATCTCAAGGCGGAGTTGGCAGATGTAATGGCGATCGCTGATTTGGTAGTATCACGGGCGGGGGCAAATGCAGTTTTTGAACTCTTGGCACTACGCAAGCCCAATTTATTAATTCCTCTATCCCAGCAGTCAAGTCGTGGCGACCAGATTCTTAATGCCAATTCCTTTGCCCAAAGTGGTTTTAGTCAGGTTTTGGTCGAAGAGGATCTCAATCCTGAAAGTTTAAGCCAAGCGATCGCTAACCTAGATATGAATCAAAAAAATATAGTGGTAAAAATGGCAGCCAATCAAGCCTCATCAAGTATTCATAAAATCATGGAAGTAATTAGTCAATTCGGCGAATGAAAGTAAGATACTTGAAGCAGTAACAGGGCAATTGAAATATGGGAATTTTGGATCGGGCTAAACAGGGAGATGCTCAGGCGATCGCCACTTTAATTAATCGTTCCCTGGCGCTAAAGGGGGTAACCGCATTAGTACGATCGCGGCAAAATCGGCTAGACATCGTGTTGCAGGGCGAGACTGCCCCCGCTAAGTCGGAATTTCTACCGCTGATCGCCAAGGGCATCCAAAATTTAGGTATTGACTACCCAGTTCATCTCTATGCTCGCCGACTGGGAGAAGATATAGCAGCTTGGAAACAAGTTCTGCCTACTAAGGCTGATTCAGACGTAAATCCAGCCAAATCAAAGTCTGGGGCCTTGGCGGTAAATGTAAATATGAGTCAGCTGTCTAATGCGAAGTTGAGATTGGAAGAATTTCAGGATGTAGTTGTGCGCTTTAGCGATCGCCAAGGTCGAGTGAAATGTTTAACTAGCCTAAAAGAATTAGTCCAGGTGATTGGTCGCCCTAGTTTTGCCTATACCGCGATCGCCAAGGATGCCAATTTGAAGCTTTTGCTTGATAGCCTAGCAGAATTTAGCACGATAGATCGGGCGGGAAGGCAGCTACTGACCCAAGCCGCAATTTTATCCCCAGGACAGAATTGGCGCAAAGTAAACATTCAAATTATTAATCAACTGACATTTTTGCCAGGTGATGATACCCCTGCGATTAATGTGAATGTATTAGCAGAATATGCTACTCCCCAGGCAGAGGCTTTTGCCCGACCAGCAGGATCGCTTTTGGATGAATTTGGCGCAGCATTGGCAGATAATTCGGCTCAAACTTCGGCAAACGAAACACCGATCAGCCCTACGCCTCCTAAGTCTGAGGAAAAAAAATCTAGACCAAGAGCGGGAGAGTGGTTAGATGAATTTGGCGCAGCAGTAGAGAAAGATATTGAAGCAGAAAAGCCCTTAGAAATTTATACTAAGGTTACATCCGAAAAAGAAAAGCCAGATCCAGCGATCGCTTCCAGAAGTTCTTTAGAGCCAGAGGTGGTGCCCTATTCTGCTGTGTCGGGATCTTTTTTAGATGAATTTACCGCCGCGATCGACTCGAATGAGCAGGTTGTTACTCAGCCCCCAGCGGACTCCTTAGCAGAGTCTATTACCCAATCAGACTTTTTCTCAACCCCAGCCCAAGACTCTCAAGACTCTCAAGACTCTCAAGACTCTCAGGACTCTACTGATTTATTCTCAACTGTTCAAAACATCATGCCAGGTGTTAGTCCAATTTCTGAAGCCCTGTCTGAAGCCTCAAATCAGCCTCAGAATGATGCGCCAGAAGTTTCTCTAAGTATCTCTCTGAGTGATTTTGCCGATGATTTTTTTGGCGAATCTCTTAATCAATTACCTGAGCAATCTATAGAACAAACCGAGGATATTCAAGAGATCCAAGAAATCCAAGAGCTAGATTTACCGCCAAGGCCGCCCCTACCGCAAATTCCTAAAACCGAGGCTAGGTTAAATCTATTTGAAAATCTGTTTGGGGAAGATAGTCAGAATTCAAGCGAGGCGATACCTACTGCGCAAATGGAGATAATTCCTTCCTTGACTGAACCCACGCCAGAGCCTTCAGGCTCAATATTTGACGAGTTTGCAGAAGCATTAGCGCCTGCGCCTGCCGAACTGCCCTATAGCATGGACGATCTACTAGCCGAACTGCAATCAAATTCCTTGCGTCAACCCAAACCAACTAAAATCGCATCAAACTAGGAATCAAAACCATAGAGAAATAGGGCACATTGGCATCGTCTACTTCACTAATCGCCATGATTTTTTGGTTGCTCATGGTGGCACATTCAATGTATTGGGCGCGCTGAGTCAAATCTAGCTTTTCCAAAATAGTGCGCAACTTGGCAAAATGTCGGCTGAGTTTAATAATTGCCGCCGCATTCGCATTTAAGATTTGAGCCTCCAAAGCATCAGCCGCCAGGGTGGCAGACAAGACGCTGAATATATCATTGCGATAGCTTAAAGGTACTCCCAAAGCCGACGCACAAGCCATTGGCGAAGACACCCCAGGGATAACTTCAGTGTGGTAGCGATCGCTCAATCTGGTGTAGAGATACATAAATGAACCATAAAATAAAGGATCACCCTCACACAGTACCGCCACATCCAGCCCTTGATCCAAATACTCCACCACTGGACTAATCGCCTGATCGTAATCGGTCTTGGCAGCTACAGGATCAAGCGCCCTTGGGAAACGGAAACACACTTCAATTTGATTGCCAGGTAAATGAGAAGAAGCGATCGCTCTTGCTACACTTTCTCGATTTTCTGCCGCCTGATAAGCTACCACCGACACATTTTGCAAAATTCGCCAAGCTTTTAGGGTAATCAATTCTGGATCACCAGGGCCTACACCTACGCCATAGAGACAACCTAAACTACTCACTCAGCCTCCATTGCTAGGGCATTAATTGCCGCTGCCGCGATCGCACTGCCACCTCTTCTGCCATGCAGAGTAATGAAAGGCAAACCACTTTTACTCAAAGCAACCTTAGATTCGATCGCTCCCACAAAACCCACTGGAAAACCCAAAATTAGAGCAGGTCGAGGAAAGCCCTGATCGATCAACTCTAGCAAGTGAAAAAGTGCAGTAGGCGCATTGCCGATCGCTACAACTGCCCCCTCTAGGTCTGACTGCCAAAGTTCTATGCCTGCTGCCGAGCGCGTATTAGCAATTCTGGCAGCTATGTCTTGCACTTCTGGCTGATTCAAAGTACAGATCACTTGATTATTTTGCGGTAGCCGACTGCGAGTTACGCCATAGGCAACCATTTGGGCATCACACAAAATTTTTGCACCCCGATTTAAAGCATTTCTACCTAGGGTCGCTGCATTTTCAGAGAAATCTAGATCTGACACAATATCAGTCATACCGCAAGCATGAATTAGGCGCACCGCCACTTTCTCTAATTCTGGGGGCAGCAACTCTAACCTAGTTTCGGCGCGAATGGTCGCAAAGGACTGGCGATAAATTTCTTTACCGTCTTTGAGATAGTTCTCTATATATTCCTGGATCGGCTTTTCAGTTTGATTAATCAGATCGAGCATGAGCGAGCAGGAGGCATCGCTGCGGTTGATTACACCTAATCATAGCCTGATAATTTGCCACTAAATTCGATTATCGGTTGAGACTTGCTCGCACAAGTCCGCCAAAAATTACTTACAGCGACTTTCAATCAAATCCATCACAATTACGGACTCAGGGCTTAACCCTGCAATCGGTTTTAGGATATTTCAGATTTACAACGCTGCGATTAAGTTGTGATAGTTTAGACTGAGTTAAGTTAAGTAATGCAAATATCAAGAGAAATCATGGACGAGTTAACCCCAATATTTCAAGAACTAACTGCTCAGCCGATCGCTTTCTTCGGTGGTTTGGTCTCTGGCTTTTTGCGCCTCGATCCCAATCAAGATCCACTTAAAGGATGGCTAAAATCTCAGAATATTGCGTCTCCTACCAATGTTCCTAGCGATCGCGCCGCTGAGAAATCTCCCCAATCTATCTCGATTGATTAAGTAAAAATCAGATTCTTTTATTAATGTTTTAATTGAGTATCGGGATCAAACTGTAGTTGCAAATATCCGCCACTTACAATATATGGATCAAGTATGCGTAAGACCTAGAGTTGCAATCATAAAGATTAAAGATGATATAAATCACCAAGATATATTGGTTAAAGTATGGCAAAAGTCTTAGTACTGAACGCATCCTACGAGCCGTTAAATATCACGAATTGGCAGAGAGCAGTGGTTTTATTGCTCAAAGGTAAAGCCGAGCATTTAGAACAGAACGAGAAATTGCTTAGCCCAGGTTTCCATCTGCCTACGGTTATTCGTCTAACCCACTATGTCAATCTGCCGTATAAAGAAGTGGCAATGACCAGGAAAAACATACTACATAGGGATGGGCATTCCTGTCAATATTGTGGCTACACTGGCGAAAATCTTACACTTGATCATGTACATCCGCGATCGCGTGGCGGACAGGATACCTGGGAAAATATGGTGACTGCTTGTGTGAAATGCAACGTCAGGAAAGGCAATCGCACTCCTAAAGAAGCTTATATGCCCTTAAAGAGATCGCCGCGAAAACCCAATAGTGGCTTGCAATTTGAGGTAACTAAGTACCTACGTGGCGGCAGTCATCAAGAATGGGAAAAGTATTTAATCGGTTGATTAATTAATAAAATGTGAGTATATCAAAGCGGCAGCAGCCCCAACAAGAACGATTATCAATAAGCTATAATTCCAAAAATTGCCAGTTTGGGGGTTTTCTCCAAGTAAAGTGTCTTCGTGGCTTGCGGTTAAAAATAACGACCAAGCTTGGGTTGAATTGATTGGCTCGAAGCTATTGAAGTCATCTGAAAATACGACTGGAGTTGATGGATTAGTTTGCTTGAGGGTTGAATTTGTTTTCATAATAGTGACCTGATCTAAAGTTATGAAAAGCAGCTTAGACTGGCGAACACACTTTCCAAATCCAGCTAAAGACATAACTGCGACAACAACCTAGCACTCACAAGGAATTAGTCAATTTAAGGAGCTTTGCCTAACATCGAGATGATTTTGCTAACTCCAACAATCAATACTCTCTAGGGGCTATGCCTCAAAGTGCAATTTTAGTGAATAATCTTCCGAAATTATTTAACATTCTTCGAATAATACGGAGAGAGAGGGATTCGAACCCTCGTTAGGGTTACCCCTAAACAGCATTTCCAATGCTGCGCCTTCAACCACTCGGCCATCTCTCCAAAGGATTAGCAGCTTTAGAATATAGCAGATAAAATCACTTGAATGCAATATCTAAATTTTCATCCTGATCATTCCCAAGCAGCTTTTGTTGCCCCAGACGCAGTAATTATCGGCGAAGTGGCGATCGCTACTCAGGTGAGTATTTGGTACAAAAGCGTGATTCGGGCCGACTTAAACCCGATGGAAATTGGCAGATGTAGCAATATTCAAGATGGCGCAATTTTACATGGTGATCCTGGTGCCAGCTTAATCAT
>JBBRVV010000071.1:0-8068 GCA_038246525.1 Pseudanabaenales cyanobacterium | reverse complement strand
GCTAGACCTGTTGGGAATTACCAATTTAATTCCGGGTCCAAATTCTACTGAGTTGGCAATTCATATTGGCTTGGAATATGGCGGTATTTGGGGTTTATTAATTTCTGGTTTTTGCTTTATTTTGCCTGCGATGGCGATCGTTTGGATTTTGGCGGCGCTCTATGTGCAGTCCCAAGCTTTGCCGCAACTTGGTTGGCTACTCTATGGAATTAAGCCTGCGATTATTGCGGTGGTTCTCCAAGCAATTTGGAAATTGGCAAAAAAAGCAGTGAAAGATCGGATTACAAGCCTGATTGCCATTGCAACGATCGCTTTGTCGTTTTTAAATGTGAATGAATTGGCGCTGTTGATTGTGGCAGGAATTGTCTCTTTAGCCGTAAATTTTGGTTTAAAGAAATTAACTAGCGATCGCTCAGCTTTATTTTGGCTATTGCCAGGGATTTGGCAAGGAACATTGGCACAAATTCCCAATGATGCCGCCATAAATTCAGTTAATGATTTGACTCCAACTGAAACCGCTAATTGGCTCAGTGTATTTGGCGTATTTCTAAAAATCGGCTCGATTCTCTACGGTAGCGGCTATGTATTGCTGGCATTTTTGCAAAAAGACTTGGTGGAGCGTTTGGGCTGGCTCTCTTCTGAACAACTTTTGGACGCGATCGCCGTGGGACAGATTACACCTGGACCAGTATTTACCACCGCTACTTTTGTCGGCTATTTAGTGGCGGGAAATGGTGGCGCTTTGGCAGCGACTGTGGGCATCTTTCTACCTGCGTTTATATTGGTGGCACTAGTGCATCCTTGGGTAGCAAAATTACGGGCAATGGCTTGGACAAGTGCACTATTAGATGGTGTAAATGCGGCTTCTTTGGGGCTAATGGTGGCGGTGACTTGGCAACTTTTAACCACAGCTACGAATAATTTTAGTGATTATTTTGCGATCGCAATTAGCATATTTGCAGCGATCGCTTTATTCAAATTCAATCTAAATTCAATGTGGTTAGTGCTGGCAGGTGGGATAATGGGAATCTTGCATCAGCTAATTTTTGGACGTAGCTAATACCACATGATCTCCCTGTCTCGTTCAAAGCCTATTCTTTAAATTCTCCAATGTTAGATTTATTATGCTGAAGTTCATAATTCCAAGTTTACTGATTTTATCTGTTCCTCAAGTAGTGATAGCCCAAATTAGAGTTCCAGCTAATCCCACGGCGAATCCAGTTTCCGCAATCGCCCTACTGGAACAGGCTAATAGTGCAAGGGCAAGGAATCAAATGGAAACAGCACTTTTGTATTATCGTCAAGCGATCGCCGCTGATCCGACTTTAGTTTTAGCCCACTATGGTTTAGCAATTACGCTCAGACAACAAGGGAATCTCACGGGTGCAATCTCTTCCCAGCGAAAGGCAATTAATTTAGATCAGAACTATCTACCTGCTCACTATGGCTTGGGTTTAGCCCTTTATCAAAAAGGAGAAATGGCAGGCGCAGTGGAAGCCTATCGCAAAGTACTTTCCTTAAGTGAAAGCTCTAGAGAGAATATCAAGCAAGATTCTCAATTATTAGTAAATACCAATTACAACTTGGGTTTAGCAGAAGAAGGTAGAAAAAATTTTACTCAAGCAATCTCGGCATATCGTCAAGCGATTGCGCTTAAGGCTATCTATGCTCTAGCTTATAGCGGTTTGGGTTCAGCTTTAAGGAAACAAGGAGACCTAAATGGTGCTTTGGCTGCCTACAATCAAGGGATTTTGATCAATCCTAAGTTAATCGGTGCTTACCATGCGATCGGGGTTTTGCAATACGAACGACGCAATTTTAGCGAAGCGGTAGCAGCTTATCAAAAAGTAAGTGCTCTCGATCCGAAGTTTGCCAATTTGTCCTACAATCTCGGTATTGCACAGGCTGCCCAAGGGAATTTAGCAGAAGCGATCGCTGCTTATGAACAGGAAATAAAACTCAATTCCCAAAACTTTGATGCCTATTTTGCTCTGGGAGATGCACTATTAAAACAACAAAAATTGCCTGAAGCGATCGCCGCATTTCGCCAAAGTTTAACACTTTTCCCCCGTTCTGCTCCTGCTCAAAATGGCTTAGGATTAGCCCTACGACGACATGGAGATTTGCCAGGTGCAATTTCTGCCTACGAGCAAGCAATTCAAATCAATTCGCGCTACGCCGCCGCCCATAACAATTATGGCAGAGCCTTGGCAGATCAAAAGAAACTGCCCGAAGCGATCGCGGCCTTTCGTAAAGCCACTGAAATCGAACCAAATAACGCGATTGCCTTCAGTAACTTAGGGAATCTCTTCCGTTTACAATCTAATTTTGATGGAGCTGTAACTGCGTTTAAAAGAGCGATCGCGATCGGTAGAGAACAGGTATGGGCAGACCATACTAATTTAGGCTTAGCTCAGATGGCTCAAGGAGATTTGAACAGCGCAATTAATTCCTTTCAAAGGTCTGCTGTACTCCAGCCAAACTATGCTAGAGCGCATTTTAGTCTGGGTTCTCTCTATGCTCAACAGAATGAAAAGAATAAAGCAATTACTGCATATCGAGAAGCTTTACGTCTCTATCAAAACGATAAAGATCTTGAAGGAATAGAACGCTCACAGGAAGCTTTGAGAATTTTAACTGCAGCAAGTTCAGGATAAATATTCTCAATGTTTGACCAGGATCGAGCCATATAGCTTTTTGCCTTTTTGGGATGCTGTCCGAGGGAAGATGATATAATTTTTTTAATCTTAAGAGATAGATTCAGTGAGGTTAAAGTCGGGAGAGTAAGCAGATGTCATACATTAACTGTTTCCTTAGTAAGTAAATTTCACATTTTCAGCCTAAGAGTTTTGCAATCTTTCAAATACCAAAAAATTTAATCAAATATTAAATCTTAGTTTACATACTCAACAAAATGCGCAATCAAATGGATTTAACCAAGAATGGATTTAAGTCGCTGATCTTAGGCTTAGCGATCGCTTTGCCCATCTCTTTTCTAAGTGCTTGCAGTGATAGCCCAAAAAATACTTCTCAATCTCAATCAGTAGATCAGACAAGTACCTCTAAAACTAATAGTCGTTTAGATCAAATAATTGCCCGCGGTAAGCTAGTTTGTGGCGTAAGTGGAGAACTACCAGGCTTTAGCTTCGTTGATCAAAATGGTAAATACTCAGGGCTAGATGTAGATTTCTGTAGAGCGATCGCTGCCGCATTATTTGATAATCCCAATGCCGTAGACTACCGCAATTTGAATGCTAAAGAAAGATTTACAGCGCTGCAAAGTGGAGAAATTGACATTCTTAGTCGGAATACCACCTGGACAATTAGTCGTCAAACTAGCAATGGTATGGAATTCGCTCCTATAGTTTTCTATGATGGACAAGGAATTATGGTGTTAGCGAACCAAAAAGCCAAAGGGATTGAAGGCTTAAATAATACTTCGATCTGCGCTCAGACTGGTACCACTGCAGAGTTGAATCTAGCTGATCAAATGCGAAAGCGTAAGCTTAGCTACAAGCCTGTAACTTTTGAAGATATAAATGCTACTTTTGCTGCTTACGAAGCTGGAAGATGCCAAGCAATTACCGCCGATCGCTCTGCTTTAATTGTGCGCCGAACCCGTTTAGCAAAACCTGCCGATCATGTGGTATTGGATACTCTGCTTTCTAAAGAACCGCTCGCACCTGCTGTTCTCAGTGGTGATTCCAAATGGGCAAATGTAGTTAAAACTGTGATCTATGCCGCGATCGCCGCGGAAGAGTTAGGCATAAATTCGCAAAATCTAGGGAAAATGTCAACTTCTGAAAATGGCGAAGTTCTGCGCTTTTTAGGTAAAGAAGGCGATTTAGGCAAAAATATTCAACTCAGTCCCGACTTTGCCTATCGAGTGATCAAATATTTAGGCAACTACGGCGAAATCTATGATCGCAACCTCGGTAAAAATTCGCCACTCAAACTTGAACGCGGTCTTAACAAACTCTGGAACGATGGCGGCTTGATGTATTCTCCTCCTTTTAGATAATTTATGACAATGAAAAGCTTAAGCAAATTGTAAAAAATATTTATCTAAATATATTCTAATTACCATAAAACCTGAGAATGGATTGTGGCTTGTAACGAAGATGTTTATTGAACGGCGGCTGTCTAGCAGGTGATCAATCTAATCTAAAAGCTTAATTGCGATCTTCTATCAGAGTTACGCGGCGATTAGTTGCTCTTACTTCTTCCAGTAGAATATTAAAACGCTGATTTTGTTCTTCATAGCGTTCTTGACCAATTTGCCGATCCCTTTGATTCTCTTCAGCAATCATTCTTAGAGCATTTTGTTGAGTCATTACAGCTTCAACTAAAGAATTAAATCTCTGATCAAGATCAGAAACTTTGCTCACTGTCATTACCATCATATCTCTTTGAATAATAGAGGCTTCAACTAAGGAATTTAGTCTTTGATCAAGATCAGAAACTTTGTTCACTGTCATTACCATCATATCTCTTTGAATAATAGAGGCTTCAACTAAGGAATTTAGTCTTTGATCGAGATCAGAAACTTTGCTCACTGTCATTACCATCATATCTCTTTGAATAATAGAGGCTTCAACTAAGGAATTTAGTCTTTGATCGAGATCAGAAACTTTTTCTGTAAGGTTGTCCACATTTGCGGAAACTCTATCTACATTAGCTGTAAGGTTATCCACATTCGCGGAAACTCTATCTACATTAGCTGTAAGGTTATCCACATTCGCGGAAACTCTATCTACGTTAGCGGCAAGGTTATCCAGCATTTCGTCATTCCATCTAGCCATACCTTTCTATCCCATGCTGAGCTTAGTTAAGACCCGGCTCAGAGTTTTATAATCTTCTAAGACTCTGCCTGTACCCAAGACCACACAGTTCAGAGGAGCGGGAGCGATATGAGTAACAATACCAGTCTCGTGGCTAATTAAAGTATCGATGCCGTGTAATAACGCACCGCCGCCAGCTAGCATAATGCCTCGTTCGATAATGTCTGCTGCTAGTTCAGGCTTGGTATGTTCGAGGGTACGCTTCACCGCTTCTACAATTACTGATAGCGGTTCTTCCATACTTTCACGAATTTCTCCTGCTTTGACAGTCACGGTGCGTGGCAAGCCTGAGAGCAAATGTAAGCCCCTCACTTCCATCGAAGCCGTGTCATCAGTAGGATAGGCGGAGCCAATTTTGATTTTAATCTCTTCTGAAGTGCGTTCGCCTACCGCCAGATTATGCACTTTTTTCATATAATTTTGAATCGCTTCGCTCAGTTCATTGCCTGCCACCCGAACTGATTCGCTCACCACAATCCCTTGTAAACTCATTACTGCAACTTCAGTAGTCCCGCCGCCAATGTCAATGATCATGCTGCCTGTAGCTTCTGCCACGGGCAAACCTGCCCCGATCGCTGCTGCTAGCGGTTCATCTATTAAGTAAACTTCACTTGCACCTGCCCGTCTTGCGGCATCCATTACAGCGCGGCGCTCTACATCGGTTACTCCGCTGGGAATCCCGATCGCAATTCTAGGATTGAAGATTCCTTTCTTTACCCGTTGGATAAATGCCCGCAACATCATCTCGGCTGCGCCAAAGTCAGCAATCACGCCATCACGCAATGGTCTAACGGCAATAATATCTTCTGGGGTACGCCCGATCATTTTGCTAGCTTCTGAGCCAACCGCATAGACCGTTTTAGTACGTTGATCAATTGCTACCACTGATGGCTCTTGTAAGACGATGCCTTGACCTACCACATACACGACGGTGTTGGCTGTGCCCAAATCGATACCGATATCTCTGGAGAAATGACGAAAGATGCCCACAAGTATTTCCTTGAATCTTTGTTGATGCCTGATCTTTTTAGTGATTGACAGCTAGGATTATTCTATTACTTTTCGGTGCAAATCTTACTTTTTATACTTGAAAACTAGCGCAAATAGTAGTATTTAGGTCAATGTAGAAAATATTTTTGATTAACCAGATGGGCTGGCATTTAAAGTACATTCAAGCAGCAGACGTTGATTGATGATCGCGTAGGGTTGAATCTCGAGGGCACGGCGAAAAGCTGGAATAGCGGATAGATAATCTGCCAATGCCATTTGACAAAGACCAATGCCATGCCAAGCGCCAAAATGATCAGGGTTAAGTTGCACTACAGTTTGACAGTCTCGCAGCGAGAGTTGATAGTTTTCTTGGGTGTAATAAAGAATAGCGCGACGGTTCCAGGCTTCAGCAAAATCAGGCTGATCGCGGATCAGTTGGTTCAAGATCGCTTCAGCAAGTTCAGCATTTCCATCTTCTAGTTGAATTTGGCTACGCTTAATTAATTCCAGGCCCACCATTCCTTTTTGCTGAAACCAGATCTGCCAAAGCTCCTGGGTAGCAAGCAGTCGCACAGTTTCGTCTTCGCTTTTGAGATCTGTTAGTAACCGATTTACCGAAGGATTTGACATGAATATTTTTTGCTCAACAACTGTAAGACTAACTTAATTTCAATAAAACCTGATTGTCGGCGGGAGGAGAATCACTAAAAGCTTCAAAATACTCTTTGACTCGTTTGGGTAAATTAGGAAAACTAAACTTGGCATCACCAGCAGCTAAATCCGCCCAAAAATAACGCAATTCTGGCAAATAGAGATTGGCTTCGGTTTGGGAAAGACTGAGCGGGGGAGAAGTGAGCAGACGGCTGATAAAGGAGTTGGCGCGATCGCCCATCCAGGTGCGAGAGAATTCGGCAAAATTTGACATACTTGGAATAGAGTTCACCCTAAAGGAATTAATTTGTAGCGAATCTTGAGCGTATTCTAAAACTCTGTAGGGATGGGGAAAGCTAACAGTGGAACCAGTAGTAATTTCATATAAATCGTAGCGATCGCTATAGGCAACATCTTGAACGTGCAAATGTCCGGTAAACACTAGCTTCACTTGGTATTTGTGCAGCAATTGACAAACGAGTTCGGCATTATCTAACATATAACGTCTACCCAAAGGGTTAGATGCCTGTCCCGGCATATGTTCTAACAAGTTATGGTGAATCGTTACTAGAGTAAGTGGGTAATTTGTGTTTAACTCGGTTTCTAGCCAAGTAAATTGTTCGGCATCTAAGTAACCAATCTGTTCGCCATTTGCCGCGAAGAAATTAGAATTCAGCCCAATCAATCTCACGCCTGGCAAAATCTCTTGGGCATAGTACAAGCGATCGCTAGACTGGAAACCGAACTTGCAATAATAGGGAGCGAAGTAACTAAGGCTCTCAGGCGTAGGCAAATCATGATTGCCAGGAATCACATACACAGGATAGGGCAATTGCTGAAGTCGCTGGCATAGCCACTGATGGTTTTCGGCTTCGCCATGTTGAGTTAAATCACCAGGCAGTAATAAAAAATCTAGTTCAAGCTTGGCAAGCTCAGCTAAAACCACTTCTAAGACTTCGATCCCGTACTCTACTAAATGAAATCTACTGGGATGATCCCACACCGTCTGGGGTAGGGCAATGTGCAGGTCAGAAGCGATCGCAAAGCGAAATTGGGGTAACACTGGGGTATTTGGCGAATTTGCTTAGCAAAAGTCTACACTGGATCATGTGGCTTTTAGCAGGACTTTTATGACCAGGATCTGTATTTTAGGCGGTGGCTTTGGCGGACTATATACTGCTCTGCACCTCGCAAAATTGCCCTGGGCAGAAACCCCAGAAATTATCTTGATTGATCGCGGCGATCGCTTTCTATTTGCGCCTTTACTTTATGAATTAATTACTAATGAGTTAGAAACCTGGGAAATTGCGCCTACTTTTGCCGAATTATTAACCGACTCAGGCATTCAGTTTATGCAGGCTACGGTAACTGATATTGATTTGCCCCATAGCTTTGTCAATTTGTCTTTGTCAGGGCAGGCTAGCCAATTGAGCTTTGATCGGTTGGTATTGGCCCTAGGCGGAGAAACGCCGCTGGATTTGGTGCCTGGAGCCGCCGAAAATGCTCTGGCTTTCAAGAGCTTGGCAGATGCCCAAAAATTGATAGCGCGCCTGAATGTTTTAGAGAATACTAAAACAGATAAAATT
>JBBRVV010000070.1:0-8098 GCA_038246525.1 Pseudanabaenales cyanobacterium | reverse complement strand
TTGAGTGATTTGAAGATCAAGCATGGTACAAGTACTTCTAAAGCATTAATCCTAGCCAAATCAGGGCGATCGCTATTCCCACAATCAAAGCCAATTGGTCAGCCCGAATAAATTTAGTAGTTCTGGTTTCAAGCTTGAGCGGTTCGGGTGGACGATCTTGTTTGGTTTTTTCGCTTAGATTTAGCGATCGGTAGCCAAAGTCTGAATTCGCAGGATCTTTGCTCAAATCTGGAATTTGCAGCTTCCCATCTGGTAGTTCACTCAAACTTGGCGCAGAAATTATTTCTAAAACGAAGGCAGCCGACTTACGCACTTGTCGATCAGGATGGATTTTTAATTGTTCGCACAAAGTGATCGCTTCAGAATTTCGTCCCAATGCTTCATAGGCATTTGCCAACCAAATTTGAATTTCACCACCCAATTGCGAGAGTAGATTGACCGACTGCTTAGCTTGCTCTAACTTAGCGATCGCCGCTTGATAGTTACCATGTTCAAATTCAGTTACAGCTTGGTCAAAGAGTTGATTAGGAGAAATTTGATCAGAAGACATAGTCGCGTCGTATGAGATGAAAGGTGATTTTTCTAATTTAAAGAATTAAAACCATTACTGGGGCTGCACCCCAAACTCCCAATCATCTTTTGTGAAGAGCCGACATAGTTTGATTGAGGCGGTTTTTTGAAGGATGTCGGCGTTTGCACCTAAAATTAGGTGATTACAAAATTCTAGCTACTTTACCCAACTACGCCAAAACCTAGCCTTACTGCTTAAGCCCTTAATTTTTATCCCCAACTTTAGCCATGAAAGCGATAATCACACCAAAATTCCAACCCAGCCCCACTGTTGCCGAACCATTTCTTTGGGCACACTTAGCTTTAGTTTTTGGCGTGCCTTGGCTACTTGGTCTTTGTTTAGCGGGTTTAGCGGTGGGAGAGCCGATTTTGCCCAGTGGTCTAGAAATTTTGTTAATTGCAGCGCCAGCGATCGCTATACCTGCTTGGTGGCAATGGCAGAAACCCCTTTCGCCATTTAGTATTTGGTTAGCCGCAAAACCAATTAATGAATTAACTCCGCCCCAGTTAAAAATCTTGACATTGCTGAAGGATTTATCTGCACCATCCCAGCCTATGCCTGCCCGCAGTGAATTGATTGCGATGATTAGAAAGTTTAGTTTTCCAGAACTAATCCAGGCTTTTACGCCGACATGGAATCCTACAGGTTGGGTAGCGATCGCAGTTGCGCTGTTTTTGTTCAGTGCATTTCGTCAGCTTTATCAAATTGCGCCCTTAGCTACGGATTTTGCCCCTTTCCCTGCTGTGCTCAGACTTTTAGGTTTAATTTGGGCTCTGATATTCTTGAGTTTAAGTAGTTTAATTTTGCAAATGGGAATCTCAGCAGCGCGGCTTTTGTTGGTTTCTCCAGCGTTGTTTGCGCAAATTCAGCCCTTCCCAGCTAATCAAGTGAAGGCAAATTTCACCAGTTTTGGCATGCGTCTACCGAAGATTTTTGATTTTGCTATTTCTGAAACTAAAGCCTCAGGTACTCGGACTAAGAGCGCAAGTGGCGGCATTAGTTTTGAAGTTGAGGACACTAATCCCCTGTTCAAGCCTGTACTAAAGCTTTGGCAAACTGTAAGTAACCTTTTTAGTAAGAAGCCAAATCAAGCGCCAACCCAGACTCCAATTCAAACTAAGGTTACCAGAGAGCCGATCTCCATAAACCAAGAAGTCAAACCCATAGAGGCGGTGCAACCTTCAGAAGTAGTAGATGTAGTCACAGAAAGAATTGTTCAAGCTACATTGGTAACGCAAACAACTACAGAAGCATCAGCAGTAACTGCACAAACAGTAGAAGCAGCTACAGAAACAAAAGATCAACCTTTAGAAGCAATGCAAAGTAATCCAGAAACAACGCAAGCCGATCCTCAAGTAATTGCTGAACCAACAGAAACAAGAGATGTAACCACAGAAGCATTGCAGGAGCCATCTGAAATAGTTGCAACGGGCAGTTCACAAGCGATCGCTTCAAATTCTGAATCAGAAAAAGACCTAGAACAAAATCCTGAAGTCAACAATGATTCACAAGACCAAGATTGGGTATAAACTTCAATCATTTATGACCTAACTAAAAATTTTAAGATAAAAGCAAAGCATGGAATCTGATATATCTACTTCCCGCCCCAACCTCAATTACATCAATCTAGAAAACGCTATAAGCAATATAAATTAAGTGACAATGAAGCCTTATCTTGCGGCAGCAGTTCAAATGAATAGCCTGCCCGACTTAAACCATAACCTCAACCAAGCAGAAGAATTAATTGCGTTTGCTGTAAATCAAGGCGCAGAATTAGTTTGTTTACCTGAAAACTTCTCTTTTTTGGGTGACGAAGCGGCTAAGGCACAACTTGCGCAAACCATTGCCACCGAAAGCCAAAAGTTCTTAGTGACGATGGCACAACGTTATCAAGTGATGCTACTAGGTGGTGGTTTTCCTGTACCTGCCGCACCAAACGCCGATCTGAATCAAGCAAAAATGTTTAATACTGCTTTGCTGGTAAATAAGACGGGCGAAGAATTAGTGCGCTATCACAAAATGCACCTATTCGATGTGAATCTGCCCGATGGCAATACCTATCTTGAATCGGAAATGATCGTGGCTGGTACAAAACTTCCTGAGGTATATCAAAGCGATCGCTTAGGTAATCTCGGTATTTCCGTTTGTTATGATGTGCGATTCCCCGAACTCTATCGCCATTTAGCCGCTCAAGGCGCGAATGTGTTGATTGTACCTGCGGCCTTTACCGCTTTTACAGGCAAAGATCATTGGCAAGTTTTGTTACAAGCGAGAGCGATTGAGAATACTTGTTATGTGATTGCTCCTGCTCAAGTTGGTAAACATAATCCTCGCAGACAGTCCCACGGTCACGCTTTGATTATCGATCCGTGGGGTATGATTTTGGCAGATGCAGGTGATCAAGTAGGGGTAGCGATCGCCGAAATAAATCCTCAACGGCTCGAACAAGTGCGCCGTCAAATGCCATCGCTCCAACATCGTGTATTAAATTAATAGTAACTATGAATTCCCTTGCAAATCAAAAAATCATTATCACTGGTGGCACTAAGGGCATTGGCAAAGCTTTAACTTTAGCTTTAATTAAACAGGGCGCAAATGTTGCCGTAGTCAGCCGTAACCCAGATCAATCTTTAGTAGATCTAGGCGCAAAATTCTACGCGCAGGATTTAGGCGAACTTGCTGAAGTGAAGATAGCGATCGCTAACTTAGTTAATCAATTAGGTGGCGTGGATACTTTGGTGAATTGTGCAGGCATGGGCTATGTGGGCAATCTTAAGGAAATGCCTTTAGCCGATTTTCAAAAAGTACTCGACCTAAATCTGCTCAGTGTCTGGCAAGCCTGTGTTGGTGTTTTACCAAAGATGCGATCGCAAAAATCAGGCAAGATTATCAATGTGGCATCGATTGCGGCAAAGCAAGCTTTTCCAGGATGGGGAGCATATTCTGCTAGCAAGTTCGCGCTTTTAGGCATGACCCAAGCTTTAGCCGCCGAAGAGAGCAGTCACGGCATTCAAGTTATGTCTATTTGCCCTGGTTCTGTTGATACACCACTGTGGGACACGCTTGAGCCTGAAGTCAGCGCCCAATTTGACCGCAGTGCCATGCTTACCGCCGAAACTGTTGCCAGCACGATTATTACTATGTTGCAATTACCACCCAGCGCGATTATTACTGAACTAGTGCTGATGCCCAACGCAGGGGTCTTATAAGCAATATTTTATAGATTTAGGCTTGGCTTTTTAGCTGCGAAATCTCAGCAATCTCAAGCCCCGTAAATTGAGAAATCAAGCTTAACTCCATGCCAGATTTGAGCATATTTAGTGCAACTTGACGCACTGCTTCGGCTTTACCCCTAGCTTCACCTTCTGCTTTACCCTCTTCTCTGCCTTCTTCCAAAACTGCCTGATAGGTGACCGACTCACGCATAACCTTACTCCTAAATAACTTTTGGACAAGCTCTTTCTCTAATATTAGTCCAGAGATTAGGTAGGTCGAAGCTGCTAGATTATTTTGTAATCTTTGATCAGTAACGGCTTCGATTTGTTCTACTACTTGCTTTAGAATCTGCTCTGGATTGCTAGTTTTAGCCAGCACCGCTAGGGGCAATAGTCCCAAATATTTTTGCAAAATCTCAGGTGATTGCTCCCAAATTCTAATTAGATTAAAGCGATGATTGGTATTAGATAGAGTGAAAGTATCTTGAAAGACCAAAGGTGATGCGGTGGGTTTGAGATAGATCACTACCTGATATACGTCGAGATTGGGATATTTGCGATGGAGTCGCACCCGATAATCCAAAGCTCGAAATGGAATATTCACATCGGGTTTGGTTTGAAATTCTATGTGCAAAATTAGTTTTGAAGATTGCAAAAAGGTGACAGAGTCTGCTCGAATTGGTTCGGTTGAGAGTTCTGAAGGTTCGAGCTTAATTAAAGAAACTGGCTCGCCTAATAACCAAGCTGCATAGTCTGAGGCGAAATTTTCGGCAAGGAATTTACAGATGTTGTCGTACATTAACTAAGCTCAATAATTTGGCTAGGAATTTCTAGAAATATTTATGATTGCTGCAAAATTGATAATTTTGGTATATTAATATGACCTTTCGTAAATTTTATTGCACCCTTGACTAATCCTGAAAAACGTCCAGTGTTTCCTTTTACCGCAATCATTGGTCAGGAGGAAATGAAGCTGGCATTGATGCTAAATGTAATTGATCCCAAAATTGGCGGTGTGCTAGTAATGGGCGATCGCGGTACAGGTAAATCTACTACAGTGCGGGCGCTTGCCGACCTTCTACCCGAAATTGATGTAGTTGCCAATGATCCTTTTAATAGTCATCCTACTGATGCCGATCTGCAAAGTGACCAAGTGCGATCGCAAGTTCAACAGGGAAGTGAGCTTAAATCTGCCAAAAAGAAAGTGACAATGGTAGATCTACCCCTGGGAGCGACCGAGGATCGGGTTTGCGGCACAATCGATATCGAAAAGGCGCTTTCAGAGGGCGTAAAGGCATTTGAACCAGGGCTATTGGCAAAGGCAAATCGTGGCATTCTCTATATTGACGAGGTAAATCTGCTGGATGATCACCTGGTAGATGTGCTGTTGGACTCCGCCGCTTCGGGCTGGAATACGGTAGAGCGGGAAGGCATTTCGATCAGACACCCTGCTAGATTTGTGCTAGTTGGCTCTGGTAACCCAGAAGAAGGAGAACTACGTCCGCAACTGCTCGATCGCTTTGGCATGTATGCAGAGATTCGCACCGTGAAAAAACCAGAACAGCGGGTAGAAATCGTAGAACAACGTAGCGACTTTGACCAAAATCCGCAAAAATTTCTGCTGGGCTTAGAAAATTCTCAGGCAGAGCTACGCGCGCAAATTGTCAATGCCCAAGAATTACTAAGTCGAGTAACCATTCCCCAGGAGTTGCGCCTGAATATTTCTCAAGTTTGCGCTGAGTTAGACGTAGATGGTCTGCGGGGCGATATTGTCACCAATCGCGCAGCTAAAGCGATCGCGGCCCTAGAGCAATGTGCAGAAGTTACGGTGGAACATATCCAAAAAATTATGGGGCTTTGCTTGCGTCATCGTCTGCGAAAAGATCCTCTAGAATCGATTGATGCGGGCTACAAAGTGCAGAAGGTATTTGCCCAAGTATTTGGCATTCCCCTGAATTCCCCTTAAGATTAAAACTTGAGACCAACAAGTAAGGCTAAGACTCCAAAGGTAGGGAAAATATGACCTTACGCAACAAGATATTCCTGGTGATTTGCTGTACATTTATGGGGCTAGGTGCCTCTTTGTACGGCATTTCCGCCTTGGTTTTGCGCCAGAATTTTCAGGATTATGAACAAGTAGATGCGATCGCTGCGCTGCAAACTATGAGCGATCGGCTTTCACGCGAGTCCCAATATTTAACCGAAGATTGGCTAGATTGGAGTCGGTGGGATGAAATGTATCGATATGCTCAAACTGGCAATCCTGAAGTTGTAAGTTCCAGCCTGACTCCAGTTCAATTTCAAGACAATCAAATCAATTTAATTGCAGTGCTAAACCTCAAGGGTGAAATCATTTTTGGCACCAATTACAATCTCAAAACACGTCAACGGTCTCCGCTCTCTAACAGTTCTAAAGTGACTTTGCAAAATCCACAATGGCGAATCACTCAAACTGAGAAGCGGTTAACAGGCCTAATTAAAATTGATAATCAGCCAATCTTGGTTACAATTCAGCCAATCATTCGTAGCAATGCCCAAGCGCCAATTGGCGGCACTCTGGTGGTAGGAAGGATTCTAGATCGGGCCTACTTTGATAATTTGAAATTGCCTAGTCAAGTTATAACTTCGGTTGAATTAATCGCAGATCCTCAATTAATGCCAGATAGTGCAATTGCTTTGAACGCACTAAAAGATGCTAATTCTGGTTCTTCCCAAATTTCTAGTAAAGCCAAAATCAACTTTAATCAACAATCACAGCCTGCATCAGTTCAACCTTTAGAAAATGATCGCTTAGCCAGCTATACCTTATTAACCGGATTAGCTCAAAATCAAAAATTCCTTCTGCGAGTAGAAATGCCAAGGCTGCAATACGAAAGAGTAAACCAGGGACTAACTTTCTTAATAATTCTATTCGGTACGGGTAGTTTAGTCTTTAGTAGCACAATTATATTTCTAATTGAGAAATTAGTGCTGTCTCAACTTTTGCGAATTACTAAGGAAGTGCAGAAGATTGGTTCCCAAGGCGATCTTTCTAAGCGTCTATCTAACCAGAGTAAAGATGAAATTGGTGAATTAGTTAAAACCCTAAATACGATGTTGGAAGCAATCGAGTATCGGCGGTTTGTGCAAGTTCAAGTGGAGCAAGAGAAAGACATTCTGTTGAGTATTAATCAGGCAATCAGTAGTGCGCCAGATTTTGAAACTGCTCTGGGAATTGCGCTGGAACGCCTGGGGCAAATCACCAACTCAATCTATGGCGAAATATGGACGGTGAGTGCGGATGGGATGGTGCTAAACTGCGATTCTCCTTGGTACTATGACCTTGAACAGACCAATAGTGAAATTCAAGCGGCAATCAAAGAATTTCGTGATTTTAGTGAAGGGATTACTCTCTTACCCCATGAGGAACTACCAGGACAAGTATGGCAATCGCTCCAACCCAAATGGAAAACTGATTTACAAAGTAGCTTGAAACATCCTTCTATGCGGCAGGATTTGGCTTTGAAATGTGGATTTACCGCTCATGTTTGTTTGCCTATTCTCAGGGGTGAAGATCCAAATACGATCATGCCATCTCCAGGTGAAGATTTAACCCGCCGAGATCTAATTGCTGTCTTCTCTTTATTTGCCACCAGTTCAATTGAAACTGATCCGAATCGCCAAAAGCTAGTCACAGATATAATTACGCAGTTTGGTGCAGTATTAGGACAGAAACAAACCGAAGCGGAACTAAGGGCACTTTTTGCAGCGATGGATGATGCAATTATTGTGACTGATTCCCAGGGATATTACCTCAAGATTGCTCCCACTGACACTAACCTTTTGGCGCGATCGCCTGAACAATTAATTGGCAAGCGAATCCATGATGTTTTTGAGAAGGAAAAAGCAGATGAGTTTTTGGAATATATTCGGCGATCGCTCAACACTAATCAAAGAATAAATCCCGAATATACGCTCTCGGTTGGTGGGAAGGCTGTTTGGTTTGCCACTTCTATTTCGCCTATTACTGAAGATTCGGTGATCTGGGTGATCCGTGACATTAGCGATCGCAAAGCCGCCGAATTTGCCCTACAGGCAGCTTTAGAATCCGCCAAAGTTGCTAGCCGCGCCAAAAGTGAATTTCTTTCCAACATGAGTCATGAGCTTCGCACACCTTTGAATGCGATTTTAGGCTTCAGCCAATTGATTAGCTTTGATGACAATCTAGCTCCAGAGCAACAAGAAAGACTACGAATTATCAGTCGCAGTGGCGAACATTTACTCTCTCTGATCAATGACGTTTTAGAAATGTCAAAAATAGAATCTGGCAGAG
>JBBRVV010000069.1:0-8102 GCA_038246525.1 Pseudanabaenales cyanobacterium | reverse complement strand
TTCTAGGAGCCTGAGTTCTAGGAGCCTGAGTTATAGGGGCTTGAGTGCCAGAGTTAGAATTACCGAAGTTTGGGTTAGCTGAATTGGCTGGTTTAGGATTTGCCGCTCCGTCGTCATAATAATTTCTTGAGTAACTATCTGGAATAGTTGCTAGGAAAAGCGCCTGGAATTAGCTGATTGACAGAGCGTTTAATTGGACGGTTGATTTTGAAAAATCCAGAACTATAGACGGCGGGCTGAGCAGGATTGGATAGAGGCAATCGCTTTGCGATCGCAGGAACAGTTACATAACCCAAAAGTTCGGCAGATCTAGCAATTTGGCGTGACCAGGTTTGGAGATTAGGTTGACTTTGCCACTGCGATCGCCCTACAGAAATATTCAAAATTGGCGCTACTAAGCCTCGGCGAGACAGAGAAACAATTAACGATAGATTTTCTAATTGTGAAGAATTATTAAATTCAGCTTGGATAGTCTGGCTTGCCAGGGCTTCTGCCTGTTGCATCAGCGAATCAAAGCCCAGTGCTAGGTTTGTGTCGGAGTCTGCCACGATATTCAAGCCGACGGTTTTGCTTTTTTCTATACCAACGCCAGAGTTTAAAGCAGGTAGAATATTATTAGAAGTATTTTGAGCATCGCCAGGATTTGAGATTAGAGTGATTGCGCAAAATACTGCGAACAAACTGTTCAAACCGTAGATTTTCTGTAGATTCTGCATTAGTTTCTCCATAACCTATGGAACCATTTTGCCTCTAGCGTAGTCAAATTAGTTATCAATTCATCCCAGGTTCAAGATTATGAAAAAATTTCTCACTGGAGTTGTGATCGCGATCGCAAGCATTACCACAGGTCTTTCTGCCCAGCCCGCACAAGCCCTCACCCCTCAAGAAGCTAGAGGAATTGGGATTGGTGTTTCTGCCCTGACCTGTGCCCTGTCTAATGGTTGCTCCAATCAAGCTGGCTATTATGGTCAAGCTGGCTACTATAATCGCAGAGAAATCCGACCCTATTACCAACAGAAGCCTGTATTTGTGGTGCCTATTGTGCGAGCGCGTTCGGTTTACAGCAACTATGATCGTTATGAAAACCGCTATGACAACCGTTCTTACTATCCTGCGCAATCTCGCCGTCGCCAAGATATCTCGGTAGTAATCAATAGCGTTTATGTAGAAGTGTTAGGACGAAATGCTGACTATCAAGGTTTGCGTACCTATCAGGATCGCTACAATAGCGGCTGGTCAATTAAAGAAATTCGGAATGACATTGCCCGTAGTGATGAAGCTCGTTCGCGCAATCGTTATTTTCATTAGGCTTGGCGTTGCCTAATCGGCAAATAATTTTGTCAACTTAAGCGATTAAAACTAGAGCAATTAAAATTAGAGTAATTAAAATAAGGATGGGGGCTATACCACTAGCCCCCATTATCTTTGGCTAGGCTTTAACTCTAGGCTTTAACTAAGTAGCGCTCAAACCAATTTTGTAACCTTTTCCAGCCGTCCTTAGCTGCTTCTGGTCGGTATGAGGCGCGATAGTCCGCAAAGAAAGCATGGGGCGTATCTGGATAGAGAATAATTTCGGCAGGGCTATTTACCGACTTCAGTAGCTTCTGCATTTGCGCCACGCTGTCATTGGGGATACCCGAATCTATGCCGCCATAAAGTCCGAGTACAGGCGCTTTTAAGCTTTTGACCAGATCGATTGGATTGTTGGGGGTCAAAGGATTAGGGGTGGTTCCTACTAAACGTCCATACCATGCCACGCCTGCTTTTAGATTTGGATTGTGAGCGGCATAGAGCCAAGTGATCCGTCCACCCCAGCAGAAGCCTGTAATTCCCAGTCGTTGGCGATCGCCTTTATTCTTAAATGCCCAGGCAGTCGCATAATCCAAGTCAGACATCACTTGAGCATCTGGCACTTGGCTAACAATTTTCCGCACCTGATCAATCTCGGTCAGCTTCAGTACATCGCCCTGACGTACATACAAATCGGGAGCGATCGCTAAATAGCCCAACTTGGCAAAGCGCCGACATATATCTTGGATATGGGCATGAACACCAAAAATTTCCTGCACTACTAAAACTACAGGGAAGTTAGTTCCTTTTTCAGGCATAGCGCGATAGGCAGGGATCTCTCGATCCTTCGTAGGGATTTTTATAGCACCTGCCACAATTCCGTTGGAGTCAGTGGAGATTAATTGGGCAAAAATTGGTTCGGCCGCGATCGCAAATCCAGCCGAAAGAGTGGCAGTGGTAATAAATTGACGGCGAGTTAGGTCGGTCATAGTGGTTCTGGCTCTACTATATGGGACCAATAATCGAGACCGCGGCAGTAGTGAAATAGGTTTGGGCAACCCTTTGGACATCAGCTTCACTAATCGCAGAGATTAAATTTAGATAATCCAAATCAAATTCTACACCCAATTGCAGGGTTTCATACAGTCCAAAAATTTGAGCGATTTGTCCATTAGTTTGTTTACCCAGCGCGTATTGTCCCAAAATCTTACTCTTAGCGGAGCGAAGCTCATGATCTGAGAGCAGTTGAGATTTTAAGCGATCGCATTCAGCCTGAAGCCCTGCTTGGGCAATTTCTGCTTGGTGGGGTGAAGTGCCAATATAGGTGACAAATTGAGAAGCCTGTTGACGGGTAGGATAAAATGCTGAAACTTCATAGGCTAAACCGCGCTTTTCGCGAAGCTCCACAAACAGGCGACTAGAAAGACCATTGCCTAAGTAGCTGGCAATTAGTTTGAGAGTGGCATAGTCGGGACTGTAAATATCTGGGGCGCTATAGCCCAGCATGATCGTTGCCTGTTGGGTTTCTTGGTAGGTTTTGATTGTTTCTGCCCGAAACTCTGGCAAAAATTTAGTCATTTCTTGTTTTTCTTCTGTTACTTGCCAATCACCAAATAGTTGCTCGATCGCGGCGATCGCTAAATCTGCTTTTACTCTGCCAGCAATACTGATCACTAATTGCTCAGGACGGAAGTATATCTGATGGAAGTTGATTAAATCTTGACGGCTAAGCTGGGTAATTGATTCTAGGGTTCCCAAACTTGGCAAAGCGTAGGGATGATTTCCATAGATCAAACCTTGGAGAATCTCATAGGCAATCGTAAAAGGGCGTTCATTTTGCGATCTAATTGCTTGGAGTGTAAGACGACGTTCTAATTCAATTTCAGACTCAGGAAAATTAGGGAAGCGCAGAATTTCGGCAGTAAGTTCTAGAATTTGCTTAAAGTCACTAGCAACGGTTTTGAAACTAAGCAGAAAATAATCGGCAGTGGCTTCAGTTCCAAGCGATGCACCCAAAAATTCTACTTGTTCAGCGATCGCTTGGGAAGAGAAATTCACCGTTCCTCTGGTCAAGAGATTCATCACTAAATTGCTAATTCCTGCGTGATCTGGAGTTTCTAGTTTAGAACCGCCACGCAAATAACATCGAGTTGCCACAATATCGGCGGCAGGATTTTCTACCACTAAAACGGTGATGCCATTGTTGAGAATTACTCTTTGGGTTTGTAGAGGAGATAGAGCTACAGTCAATTAGATTTATCCTTAATTATGGTTGGCAAAAGTCAGCGTGGTAGCAGACAAGTAATTGTGTAGCGATCGCTAGGCAAATACTTTTGGGCTAAATTTTGCAAGCTTTTGGGCGTTGCTTTTTGCAAGATTTTGCCGTAGGCACTGATCCAATTCTCACATAGGTGTTCACAACCTAGCATCCCATAATAACCCAATAAACTTGCTAATGCTGCAGGTGACTCGGTGGAAAAGGCAAACTGATTAGCCAATGCTCTTCTCGCTCTTTCTAGCTCTAGTTGAGAAACAGGAATCTCACTAAGTAATCTAATCTGCTGTTGAATCTGATGTTCCACTGGCTCTAAGTGATGGGCATCTAGCAAAGCACTGACCGTAAATAACCCTGGCGATCGCTGCACCGTAAAATCACTATCAATCTCAATTACTAAGCCTTGCTCTTCGCGCAAAGATTTCACCAATCGCGAGGATCTGCCACCCGCCAAAATCATGGTTAATATTTCTAGCTGCACCGCATCTTCCATTTGACTAATATCTGCGCCAAACCAAGCCAGAGTGATTCTCGCCTGCTCTAAGCCAATCATTTGTTGTACATCAACTGCGGGAATTTGACATAAGCCTATAGCCTGCTCTGGTTTAGCTCTGGGGGAGTTATTTCTAGGATTCTGAGGCAAGATCCCAAAAGCGGCTTCTACAACTTCCTGGGCTTGGGGCAAGTTAATATTTCCCACTACTACGACAGTCATATTTTCGGGTCGGTAGTGGCGAGTATGATATTCACGCAAATCCGCGGCGGTTAAGCTTCTCAGGGTTGATTCATGTCCGAGAACTGGGCGGCTATAGGGATGTTCACCATAGGCAGTCTGCATCAAGTTTTGGTGGGCAATCCAGTCGGGATGATCCAGGGCTTGATACATTTCTTCAATCACTACAGAGCGCTCTCGTTCAAACTCCGAATCTGGCACTTTTGCCTCAAGTAGTAATTTGGCTAAACAAATCAAGGTGGGAGCAAAAAAATCACTAGCAGTGGTGAAAGAAAAATGCACATAATCATGGCTAGTAGCCGCGTTGGAGATGCCGCCATAGGTTTCAATTAGCCAATCAAATTCTCCAGGCAAAATATCCTGAGTTCCCTTAAAAATCATGTGTTCCATGAAGTGAGCGATCCCCGACCATTGTTCTGGTTCTGAAGAGGTGCCAGCAGGTAACCAAACATCCACACAGATCACAGCGGTGGGAATTTGTTGATGAATTAGGGCGACACCTGCATTTGTGAGCGATCGCGTTGCGCTAAAACTAGGCTCATTAGGATCAGAGTTGCTACCAGGGATAACTAAATCATGAATCTGATGAACAGACTTACTCACCCTTGAATTGGTTCTTAAGTTGGTTTTTGCATTAGCTTTTGAATGATCAGAGGCATCTGAGTAAGCATTGAGCACTGTTAGTTGGCACTTCCAGAATTTATTTTCTTAATCTAATCTTTACCATAGCGATCGCCTTTGATTTGTAGCGATCAATACTTAGATTTAGTGCGGCGATGGTTACCAACATCTCCAAAGGGCAACTAGAAGGTACAGTTTTCAATTACGATTTCTTCTTTGTCCTTCAGTCCTTCGCTCTTTTTTTAGAGATGAGATAACTTCTTACTGTAGTCATAGATCTACATTCTCATAATCGCGATTTGCCTTTTGATCTGATGATCTGACAAGTCTAACTCTTTCAGTATTGCGTAGATACGGCTATCTTATGAATCCACATTCCATTAAAGGAAAATGATAAATTCGAGTTTCTAGAATGATTTGATCGGTCTAGCTGATCGAAATTATAGTTTGGCAGACTAAATACTTTGGTATCTTAATAAGTAGAACTATTTAAAACCTTTATGACTACAACTACAGATCGACAAGTGCTAAATTACCCAGTCTTAGGGGCTAGGCGCTTCAGTAATATCTTTTTTGCGATGATTGTGGCGATCGGCGCTTCGGGCTTCTTGCTTACTGGGCTTTCTAGTTACTTCAAAGTGAATCTGTTGCCCGTTGCTGACCCGATTATGGTGGAGTTTCTACCCCAGGGAATTGCCCTAAGTTTTTATGGTACCGCTGGCACACTGTTAGATATTTATCTTTGGTATGTAATTGCGATTGACTTGGGCAGTGGTTTTAATCAATTTAATCGCGAGAATGGTAAAATTCGGATTTTTCGCAAGGGTTATTTAGGCAAGGACAGAACTTTAGATTTTGAATACGCGATCGCTGATGCCCAAGCAGTAAGAGTAGATCTGCGCAATGGTTTAAATCCTAAGCGTTCCCTCTTTTTAAGAATGAAAGGCAGAAATGATATCCCGCTGACTGAAGTTGGACAACCTATGTCTCTTTCGCAATTAGAAGATCGGGCAGCTGAATTGGCGAAGTTTTTGGAAGTACCCTTAGAAGGAATTTAGTGAAGGAATTTAGCAAAAGAATTTAAGGAAGAGTGATTGGCTCTCTACCATTGAGTAAATAAGTGTACATTTTGCTCTTGCCTTCAACTGCGATTTCGCCTCTGGGTTCAAATTGGAAGCGATTGATCGCAATCTCGATCAAGCTCAACAAATCGCCGCAGATTTACCCAGCAGACTAGACTTCGTGGTGGATACTTGGGCAGTTACAACCTGTAATCATGGCATTCAAGAGATTAGCTAGATAATCTCTTAGAAGAATCTTGAAGAAAATAAGCTACGATGCAAAGACTTTTCAAATCCTGATCAAAAAATTCTAATAAGACTTTAAGTATGTGCGGAATTGTTGGTTATATTGGCGATCGCTCGGCGGCAGAAGTTTTACTCTCTGGCTTACAGAAGCTGGAATATCGTGGGTATGATTCGGCGGGCATCGCTACTATTTTGCCCAAGGCAACTCATCTAGGAAGAACCCGCGCCAAGGGTAAGTTAATCAATCTAATTGAAAAAGTACAGAGCGAACCAGAGCAAGCGATCGCCACGATTGGTATCGGACATACCCGTTGGGCTACCCACGGCAAACCCGAAGAGTATAACGCCCATCCTCATACAGATATGTTGCAAGCCTTAGCGGTGGTGCAAAATGGGATTGTGGAAAACTACCACAGCTTGCGCCTAGAGCTAAAAAACCTGGGGCATGAGTTTGTTTCCGATACGGATACCGAAGTAATTCCCCACTTGATTGCCGAGTATTTACGGGCGACCGATTCTTTGCTTGAGGCAGTGCGGCTGACAGTTAGACGTTTGCAGGGTGCTTTTGCGATCGCAGTTTTACATATTGATTATCCTGATCAAATCGTGGTGGTGCGTCAACAGGCTCCCTTAGTAATTGGGATTGGCAAGGGCGAGAATTTTTGTGCTTCGGATACTCCTGCACTAATTGCCTATACAAATCAAGTAATTAACCTGGAGAACGGTGAAATTGCCCGAATTACCAAGGATAAAGTCGAGATTTTTAATTTTAGTGGCGATCGCCAAAAACCAAGAATTCAAACTCTGAATTGGAATCCTGTATTGGTGGAGAAGCAAGGATTTCGCCACTATATGCTCAAAGAAATTTACGAACAGCCAGGCGTAATTCGGTCAGGATTAGCAAATTTTATAAATGATTCAAATATTATTAATCTCAGGCTAAAACCAGATTTTCTCACTGACATTAAGCAAATTCAGCTTCTAGCCTGTGGTACCAGTTGGCACGCCGCCTTAGTTGGTAAATATTTGCTAGAACAAGTGGCAAAAATTCCGACATCGGTGCAGTATGCTTCTGAATATCGCTATGCTCCACCGCCTGTTCAAGCACAAACCTTAGTAATTGGCGTTACTCAGTCGGGAGAGACTGCGGACACCCTAGCAGCCCTAGAATTAGCAAAATCGCGTGGCGATCGCTGTTTGGGCATTACTAACCGTCCAGAGAGTTCGATTGGTAGATTAGCCGATCAGATTCTCGATACTCAAGCTGGCATAGAAATTGGTGTCGCGGCAACTAAAACATTCTTGGCACAGTTATTAGTGTTCTATCTCTTGGCAATAAAGATGGGAAGCGATCGGAATAATTTGAAAGATGCTGACGCGCAGAAATTAATTGCAGGATTACGTCAATTACCAGCCCAAATTGAAAGGATTTTGGAAAGCCAAGAGCGTTACGTGGAGCAGTTAGCCCATAGCTTTGCTCATACCCAAGACTTTATCTATATCGGTCGCGGCATTAATTTCCCAATCGCTTTGGAAGGTGCATTAAAACTAAAAGAGATCAGCTATATCCATGCGGAAGGCTATCCTGCGGGTGAAATGAAACATGGACCGATCGCTTTGTTAGATGCCGAGGTTCCAGTAGTAGCGATCGCTGCACCTGGTCAGGTTTATGAGAAAGTGCTTTCCAATGCCCAAGAAGCGAAGGCAAGAGATGCCCGTTTGATTGGGGTTGCACCGATTGACGATCCAGTAGCTCAAGAAACTTTTGATCATATTTTGCCGATTCCTATGGTAGATGAGATTCTCTCACCCATGCTGACCGTGATTCCATTACAACTTTTGGCATATCACATTGCGGCTCATCGAGGATTAGATG
>JBBRVV010000068.1:0-8221 GCA_038246525.1 Pseudanabaenales cyanobacterium | reverse complement strand
GGATACTACTTTTTGGGCAGAACGATTGAGAGAAGCAGAATTTGAACTAAACGAAGAAGCTTTGCGTCCCTATTTTCCCTTGCCTCAAGTATTGGATGGCTTATTTAGCTTAGTCCATCGCCTATTTGGTGTAAGTGTGAAAGCCGTCGATGGAGATGCGCCGATTTGGCAAGCAGATGTACGTTATTTTGCGATTGAGAAGGCGAAAGAGAATGCCAGTGAGAATAAGAGTGAACAAGCGATCGCTTACTTTTACCTCGATCCCTATAGTCGTCCTGCGGAAAAGCGAGGTGGCGCTTGGATGGATTTCTGTATTGGTCGGGCGAAAATAACCGAGAATGGAACCGAAGAGATTCGCTTACCCGTTGCCTATTTAATCTGTAATCAATCAGCACCTGTAGAAGGCAAGCCTAGCCTGATGACCTTCAGAGAAGTAGAAACCCTCTTCCATGAATTTGGACATGGTTTGCAGCATATGTTGACCCAAGTAGATTTGGCAGGTGTGGCAGGCATCAACAATGTGGAATGGGATGCAGTCGAACTCGCTAGTCAATTTATGGAAAACTGGTGCTATGACCGTCCTACCTTATTCGGTATGGCAAAACATTATGAAACTGGCGAATCCTTGCCAGAAGCTGAATATCAAAAACTGCTTGCGGCAAAGAACTTTATGGGTGGCTTGGGAATGTTACGTCAACTGTTTTTTAGCCAAGTAGATTTGGAACTACATCATCGCTATTTACCTGGGGGAACTGAATCGATTGATCAGATCCGATCGCGTCTAGCAAAAAATCTGACCGTGATGGCTCCATTAGCCGAAGATCGTTCTCTCTGCTCATTTGGGCATATCTTTGCTGGCGGATATGCCGCAGGTTATTACAGTTACAAATGGGCAGAAGTATTGAGTGCCGATGCCTTTGCTGCTTTTGAAGAAGTGGGTCTAGACAATGAATTAGCGATCGCTGAGCTTGGCAAAAAATATCGAGATACAATTCTTGCTCTAGGTGGAAGTCAGCATCCGATGGAAGTGTTCCAAGCTTTTCGCGGTAGACAGCCTAGTACCGAACCACTTTTACGGCATAGTGGACTGTCCCAAGCCGTTTAGTTTAGGACTTACGCAGGCTAAATATGGAGATCTCTTCTTAGTGGGAGTTTGAGGGCTTCGCCCTCAATTGGGGCTGTGCCCCAAACCCCATATTTACAATGTTTAGTTTATTTTTTGCGTAAGTCCTATACCTTTAGCCTAGACTTGACAGGTTACCCTCGATTTTGGGTTTATTAAAGAAATCGTCTTTGTTCAATCAAAATTTTGGTTGCTTCCTCAGATGGCACTGGAGGACTAGAAAGATATCCTTGAATACCATCACATTTAAGCGATCGTAAGAATTTAATCTGCTCTGATTTTTCTACTCCTTCGGCGATCGCTCTTAAGCTTAGGCTATGGGCGATCGCAATGATTGCCGCATCATCTTGATTGTGGGGGAGATCGCTAAATCATCAGCATTGTCGAACATCTGTCCCGCCTTTTTGTGTGCTTTTAACTGAGGTCACTCTCCTGCAATTAGATTCATTTCCGAGCAATAAGGACTCTTGAATCCTGTCTTGGTTAGTCATACTCAAAGCCTTTTCCTGGCTGCCGCATCTTGCTGGGAGCAATTCTGGGGTAATCTCAATCAGTATGGCTTTCCTGTTGCTGCTTAGCTGTATTATATAAAAGCCGTACCCTAATCAATCTTACATTTAATTCCTCTAACCTACTTGGAGATGATGAGGAAGAGTGGATTTTTATCATGCAATCTACTGACTGCAAAACATTTTGCCGAATTAGCGTAAACAACATTGTTCCTCTTTTGAAGCGTTAAGTTTTCAGGAGAAGATTCTGTTTTAGCTTTAAATCAGGATGCTTCGGGACTTACCTCAAACAAAGTACCAAGATCTAAATCTTCTAGGCTTTTTCCTCCGCATTGCAAGCGATATGCACCAGGAATAAATCTAATTGACGCTTCAGTTTTGGACTTCGCAGGTGCCATTGCAAAAGGAGTTACTGGAACTTCACTCGGTTCGAACGGTTTGATGTCCTCATATTGACCTCGAGCGTTCCTGATAATAGTTATAGGTATAGTAGTTAATTGACAGTCTGTGTCATCTACATTCTCAATCTTGACTATCACATCTCTTTTGAGGGCATCTTGAATATACTTCCTTCTTGGACACGACCTATTAGTGCCATGGGTCTGTCTTCTACCATGAAGATATATATACTTTTCTGTTCAATAAAAATTGTTAAATCTCCACTTATATCTGTGTTTGACGATCCACTTCCAGACGAAGAACTGATAGTAGAATCCTTGCCAATCCCGCCCCCCAATAAGAAAATACCTAAAACTATCCCAACTAAGACCGAACTTAGCGCGATCGCTCCCCGTTGATCAAGAGATTTATTCTCTGATTTTGGCGCTTTAGAGCCTGATTTAATTGCCATACCCGTAGCCAGCCCAATGCCAGTGCCCACTAGGCTGCTAAAGAAAAATTCCCGAAAGAAGATAAGTGCTACTACAGTTCCAAGTGTAGAACTCTTTGCGGCAGCATTACCATAGGCAATACCAATGCCTGAGAGTAAGCCCGCAATTAAGCCCAAGCTCACGGGTATTGGACCGAAAATACTAAGTAGCCACTTCGTGAGCAAGCCACCAACCAAGCCAAGCACCAACAAAGCGACCGCCATTGGTAAAATATTAGATTTAGTAATAGATGAAACTTTGGCAGAATTTTGAGCAGTTGCAACTGGCTTTCGATCAAGCACCGAACCAGATTGGGGTTTGGCAGATGGAACGCGACGGTCACTTTTGACTGATGGATTAACAGAATCAGCAAGGGTTTCGGGAGATAATTGAGCATCAGTCGCAACTGAGCCAACAGAAGATTTTGATTTTAATTCAGCCATTAGAACTTCTTCAACTGGAAGATTTTTAGTAAGTGTTTCTAAAATCTCTTCGCCTCTAACACAGTAGCGAGCCAGCCAAATTGACGTAGACTTGCGTTTGCGAGAACTTAATCCTGCGATTTTTTGCAGCCAATCGCTTAATTCAGTTGCAAATCCCTGGAAAACATCTTGATTTTGGGTTTGAAAAAACTGCTCAAGCGCAGGCAACACTCTTTGCTTCTCTTCCATTTTCAGTTGATCGAAAAAATAAACAAGTCCTGCAATTTCTGTTTCGGGAGGCTCAGCCACAGTATTAATCAGATACTCACTAATACCAAAAGTATATTGATTTATCTCTTTGGAAACTGTTTTAATTGGTTCCTCTGGCGAGGCGATCGCTTCTTGGGTTTGAGTATTCGCCTTTAGTAATTCGGTCTTATGCTCGGAGTCTTGATCTTGCGGTGGAGAGACTTTAGGAGAGTTAGCGATCGCTACCTGGTCTTGCCAATCACATTCTTCTACCCCCAAGATGCGACTGTAAAGATAGAGAATTGAAATCCCAGCAAGATCAAATTTCTCTAAAATCTTAATTATTCTAACTTTGAATAGGTGATAGTCCAGAGGCGCAGGCTCAGGTCGATTAATTACAATTACTAAAGCTCCATCCGAGCCGCTAACCTGAAAAACAATTCCAAGCCCCAGTCCATCAGAATCTAAAGCATTAACCAGTTCAGTTTCATTCATAGAGTTTCGGGTTTTGCCGTCATAAAGTTAGTTGAGAGGAGAATCAATATGAAGGGCTAAAGCTTCTAGGCTTCACTTAAAGAATATAGTCGTCATCATCATAAGTGCTTCACGTTAAGGCAAGGTTAGGAATTTGCAAAAATAGAAATTTCTTGGACTTACATCAAATTATGATCAAACGTGCCACCGTAAAAAATACTAAAACCCATTGCGGGGCTTCGCCCTGCGACCCTTTTTGGTGGTGGACTTGAAATCGAAGTGCTGTAATGCCAGAAAAGCGCATAAAAAAAGAGGGAATAACCCCCAGTTTTTAATTTAGATTAATTAGTAGCGATTGATCTTCTGACTTTTTAAGGCAAATAATGCTTATGTTAAGCTCTAGAATTTGGCAATTTCTGACTCTTGATAAATCAAGACGGTGCAATCAGCAGTTGGGCTACTGACACAAAGAAGTCTAAACCCCGCCTCCCTTTGACTTGTGTTGAAGAACATATCAGGATTTCCGCCTGATTCTTGAATATCACCTTCAGTGACTCTACCTGTACAAGTAGAGCAAGTGCCAGCCCGACAGCTGTAGGGAAGTTTGATCCCCTCTGCTTCTGCGACATCTAAGATAAATTCGTCTTCATCAACTTCGATAGTTTCATCAATACCTTCAGCTTCACCAATTAAACGGACTTGATAAGTTGCCATAGTTATAGCCTCTGCGAAAATTTTTAAGAAAAAAGATTTGATATTGTCAACATTGTGGGGCAGAATGCAGACAAATTCTGACAAGTTATCTTTTCTTAATTAATTTTTTGCTAGTATTCAGATAGTTCTGTAGTCTTTTATTTGTGTATCTATGCTGAATTGGTTTAGTAAATTTAGCTTTGTTTCCTTAGGGCTGATCTTGGTATTTAGTTTGGGAGTTTCCTCAACCGTAAAAGCTGAATCTAAGCCTAATTCCCTAGATTCTGAAGCAAAAGTAATTGAAAGGTTGAAAAACTTGGCTGCCAGTCAAGCCGAGATTGCTAAACCAGTTTTAGCTTTTCCTAATCATAAAATTGATAGCTTGGAAAAAGTAGATCAATTCTTGGGTACAAACATACCGACTGAGCGCCCTAGCCTAAGACCTAATCTGAAATTAGTTTTGAGGTTAAGAGATCGCCGCGTTTTGGTTTACGAAGATAACCAAGTTAAAGCTAGTTACCCTGTGGCAGTGGGAAAATCGGGCTGGGAAACGCCAAAAGGTAAGTTTCAAGTTAAACGCCTAGAACGAAATCCCTCTTGGCAAAACCCTTGGACGGGCAAAGTCTCACCCCCAGGCGAAAATAGTCCGATTGGCTCACGCTGGATCGGCTTTTGGAGTAATGGTAAGGATGAAATCGGTTTTCATGGCACACCAAACGAAGGCTCAATTGGACAAGCAGCTTCCCACGGCTGTGTGCGGATGCTAAATCGGGATGTGAAAGCCCTATTTGAATTGGTTAGCCTTGGCACTTCAGTGGAAGTTGTACCTTAACCCTAGGTAAAAAGTCTCTAGGGATTTCTCTCTAGAGATTATTAATAAAATTTCTTAGTAAAATTTCAGGCTAAATTACTTGGCAGATTGTGCTTCTAGAAGTCTCTGCTTAAATTGCTCTAGCTCTTGTGCCCAACGTGGATCCGGCTGGTGAGGTTCTTGGGACTCATTAGAAGAAGAAGATGGAGACTGATTTGAGCGAGAGCTGGAACCACCGCGCTTAGACTTGTTATTTCGCTTAGCTGGTTTGGGATCTCTGTTGGATTCTCTATTTACTTCCCTATTGGCTAAGGTGGCGCCGTTTGATTCACTTGGTTCACTTGATTCGCCCAATTTTCCATTACCATCATTGGTTTCAGAGGTTACTTTGGCGATCGCTGATTCTTGATCTTCATCACCTAGATCAGCCTGATTGGATTCACCCGAAAATTCTTCACCTTGGGATTCATCGCCTTTCTCGCCTTTAGTTCGAGGTAATGCCTTCTCTAGCTTGAGAACTGCACCATTAAAATCGTAGCCATTGAATTTATCAATTACGCTATCTGCTAACTCATCGGTGCCCACGGTAACAAAGGCGAAACCACGGCATTTACCAGTTTTCCGATCTGTAATCACCTTTAGTGATACTGCTTCACCTGACTCATTGAAGACAGTTTCTAATGCTCGGCGATCAACTTCTGCTGGCAAGTTACCAACGTAGAGACGAATGGACATGATAGGACAAACCCTCTTACCTTAAAAATATTTTAGAGAAACTTTTTGAATAGACTTTAATGTTCATGAGCAGGATTCGTTACCTCAATATTAATATTCTCAGTATTAATGTTCTCAGATTGATTTTGCTGAGTTGAGAATAGACGAGCCATCTAGCAAAATACCACAAATATTTAATTTTTTCTAACTTTTCAGGTGCAGAGCAAAAAAGTTTGGCTACAATTTCCAAGCGCCAGCAACAAAGGGCTTTACTTTCTTTAGCTGATCTACCACTTGACCATGTAAGGAAGGATTGCTAGCCAGAATGCGCCCAGATTTCAAGTCAATTTCACTGCCATCATAGGCACTAACTATACCTCCCGCCTCTCGCACAATTACGATGCCTGCAGCAATATCCCAAAGCGATAAACCTCTTTCCCAGTAGCCATCAAGTCTACCATAAGCAACATAGGCAAGATCTATTGAAGCTGCTCCACCCCGCCTTACACCCTGGGTAATGTGAGTAAAATGGCAAAATTCGGCATAGTTATTGTCATCGGTTTTGGTACGGTCATAGGCAAATCCCGTAACTAACAGGCTGCGATCTAGGGTTTTAGTTTGAGAAACTTGAAGAGCAACGCGATCGCCGCGATTAGCACAGAAAGCACCTAAGCCAGTAGCAGCATAAAATAATTCATCATGAAAAGGGTCATAGATTACGCCTACAGTGGGAATGCCATCGATCAACAGCCCCAGGGATACACCGGAAAAAGGGTACTGATGGGCAAAATTGGTGGTGCCATCTAGAGGATCGATCGCCCAGAGAAATTTGCTGTTGCTGATATTACTTGCGCCTGACTCTTCTGCCAAAATGCCATGATCAGGAAAATGGCGGCGGATAATTTCCAATACTACGGCTTCAGATTCATGGTCAGCGATCGTCACTAGATCCCCAGGTCGCTTTTCTTCAATCTGTTGCAGTTTCCCCCAATATTTTCGCAGAATAGCTCCTCCTGCATAGGCGGCAACTGTGGCAACTTCTAGGTAAGTTTGAATATTCATTAGTTCTGTTCAAGCTGAGATCTCATCTTCCCATGAAGCCATCAAACCTCTCAGCTTTTCTAAGCTATTCTAGAACAAGCAAAATTTTCAGGCTTTTGGCTAGGCGTGTGATGGGGAAGTTGGGTTTAAGTAATCAAAAAATCGTAGGCGCAGGCTTACTCCTATTAACTATTTTTGGCTGGGGTGGCACGGTATCAGCCAGTCTATCGGCATTACCTGCGGGTGAGGATTTAAGTAGTTGCAGTGCAGGAATTTTGAGCCAACTAAAGGTACATAAAGTTACTAAGTTAGATACCTTGGCAGCGATCGCCAGAAAATATAAGATTTCGATTGCTACGGTGATGGCATTTAATCCAGCCACACGAGAAGGCAAAGTGCAAGCGGGACAAAACCTTAAAATACCGCCAATTAATGGCTTGGCTCATCACCTGGGCAATGACGAAACCTACAAAACAATTGCCAACAAATACAGCGTGCGGGCGGATGTGTTGTTTGAGCGCAATGGCTGTAAGCAAAAGCCAGAAGTGGTATTTGTGCCAGGGGTGGTATGGCGACAGGAGGTGAAAGTACCTGATCTTTTGGCATCAGCACGGAACTTCCCTAACCAAAATTCAGCGATCGCCGTTAGTCAAATTTTACCGCCGATGATTTTTGCTACAGGTGGCTATCCTTTACCCTATAGCGTACCTGTGACTTCAGGCTACGGCTGGCGCGTCAATCCAGTTACGGGGGAATACTCATTTCATAGCGGCATTGATTTGGGTGCACCCCAAGGAACCCCAGTATTAGCGACTAAGGCAGGCATAGTTGAATCAGCAGGATGGGCAGGCGGCTATGGCAATTTAATTGAACTCAGCCATGAGCGCTTTGGTTCTCGCTACGCTCACTTGTCAGTGATTCAGGTGCGTGTGGGGCAAAGAGTAGTTCAGGGTCAACAAATCGGTTTGGTCGGCTCTACAGGTAGATCCACTGGTCCGCATCTGCATTTTGAACTACTTACCCCTTCGGCAGATGGTTGGGTGTCTGTAAATCCTGCTGGCTACCTCAATCGCTTTGCAGCGCTGTCACTTTGGTTAGCTTTACTCTAGATTTTCTTGAATTTATGGTATGGTAACCGAATGCGAATTTTTTGGAGAGTAGTAATTTAGTATGGCAAAGCGCCGCAATCAAAAGAAAGAAAAAGCATTACGCAATCAAGCCTATGCCCGTAAGTTTCGGAAACGTACCCCTGTCGGTCGCTTTGGACGGAAACGCTTTGGTGGCAATTCCTTTGATGGGGAAGACGTAGATAATGT
>JBBRVV010000067.1:0-8261 GCA_038246525.1 Pseudanabaenales cyanobacterium | reverse complement strand
TAAAGCTTTAGGAATTGAAGATCTACTCCAACGCAAACCTGCACAACTCTCAGGCGGACAGCAGCAAAGGGTAGCATTGGGTCGAGCAATGGCGCGATCGCCCCAGGTATTTTTATTTGATGAACCACTATCGAATCTTGATGCTCAATTGCGGGATGATACCCGCGCCGAATTGAAACTATTACATCAACAATTAAAAACTACCACAATTTATGTTACCCATGATCAAACTGAAGCTATGACATTAGGCGATCGCTTAGTGGTGTTAGAACAGGGCCGAATTTGTCAAATTGGCACACCCTTAGAGATCTATCAAAACCCTCAAAACCTGATGGTAGCCACCTTTTTGGGTAGCCCAGCCATGAATATTTTACCTGTTGTTTATCAATCAGGAAAATTAATCTTAGGTAAAGGTGAACAGGTGCTACCTTGTCCTTCTAATTGGCAATCCCTTACTTCTCAACTCTTCTCTTCTCAACCTTATCTTTTGGGTATTCGTCCTGAGCATCTCAAGTTAGCGCCAAACTTAGTACAGGTAGAAAGTGGATTTAGTCTAAATTTGCGCGTATTAGTGACAGAAGTTTTGGGCAGTGAAGTTTTGGTGAGGGGCTGCTTGGTAGAAGAGTTTGATCATCACGATCCTAGTAGATCAATTCAATTCAAATTGGCAAATCTTAACTACGCTTTTGAGATTAGACCAGGCGACAAAATCACGCTAGAATTCTCCCCCGAACATTTATTTTTATTTTCTCAAGCTAATGGCGATCGCTTGCAATAATCACTAATACCTAGGCGCTTAAGCTATTGCTACTCTGATTGGTCCTTAATTCTTTGGCTTGAGCAACTATTTTCTTAAAATTACAGCGTTTAGGCTTTGCCATTATGGGTAAAGTGATTTTAGGACATATCTTGTGATTTCGGTCATTAATTCGCCAAGAATATTATAAAAACTAATGCGAGATATCAGAAGTGGCAGGCTATGGGTACAGACACCAGAAATCGGCTGGTTTTGCGCTGTAGTTACCCTGATTATTGATCTTGTGGCTCTAGTAATTGCTGGCAGGTTTGCCGAAAACTTAAATCGGGCTTTTTCTCCCTTGCCGCCAAAGTTGAATTGGGGCGAGTGGCTGGGGCTGTCAGGTATTTTTTGGGCTTTTTTGGGCTGTACGCTGTTGGCTTTTGCCTATCAAAATTTCTATAGTAGTGCTTCCCAGTGGCGCAATTATGTCAAGCAAGCGCGAACGATTAGCGGCGTTTATCTCTTCTCTTTGGTAGCAAATTATTTCTATGATCCTGAAACAAATATTCCGCGATCGCTTTTTCTTTCGGCATGGTTGGGAAGTGTGGCTTGGGTAGTAATCTTTCGCTTTGTCTGTACTTTACTATTTACGCAATTCCATTTTGCTCGCCGTTCCACTCCCGTTTTTGTGATTGCTAATGCCAATCGGATCGAATCAATTTGTCGAGCGATCGCTAGTCGAACTCAATATTCTGTAGTAGATTCTCTGCCCTCTAGCATGATTCATTCACCTCAAGCAATAGAACGCATTAGTAAATCTGGGGTAAAAGAAGTGATTGCCGAAGATCTGCCAAATAGCGAATTGGCTTCTAGTCTCTATTGGGAATTACGCCAGTTAGATATTCGGCTGCGGTTAGTGCCATCGAGTTTGGCAATTTTGCATCGTCGCGGTAAACCTGAAATCTTTGCGGGAATGCCTGTAATTAGGATTGAATCGGGACTTTTGAGCGGTTGGGACTATCGCCTAAAAAGATTGCTCGACTTCATCGTCGCATTTGTCGGTTTGATGCTTTTAGCACCAATGCTTTCTCTAATTGCGATCGCGATCAAACTCAATTCTCCCCAAGGCAGTGTCTTCTTCTGTCAAGAAAGAGTAGGTTTGCATGGGAAAGTATTCCAAATGTGGAAGTTTCGCACCATGTATTTAGATGCTGAATTGCGGCAAGCAGAACTAGAAAAGCTAAATGAATGTGGCGATGGCGTGATGTTTAAAATCAAGCATGATCCTCGCATTATTCCGATTGGGCATCTGTTGCGCCGTCTTAGTCTAGATGAGTTTCCCCAGTTATTTAATGTGCTGATTGGACAAATGAGTTTAGTTGGACCGCGTCCTCTGCCTTTGCGCGATGTGGCTAAATTTAGCGATTGGCATCACTCTAGACATGGTGTGTTACCTGGAATTACGGGGCTTTGGCAAATCTCTGGTAGATCAAATATCGACAGCATTCATGACGCAGTGCGACTGGATTTATTTTATGTGGATCAATGGTCGCTAAATTTAGATTTAGAGATTTTAATTGAAACGGCGCGGATTGTCCTATTTGGTAAAGGAGCATACTAGAACTTGAGGAATTTACATAGAGAAAACTCTCAGAGAAAACCCCTCAACTTTGAGGGGCGAAATCTTTACAAGATAAAGAAGAGATTAAGCGATCGCTAATTCTGTTTCTTTCTGGGTTAGACGCTCGTAGGTGGCACGCATTTTCAAGCCTACAATCACCTGTAGCAGACCTGTACCATTGTTTGAGCCAGGGTAACCTTCGTGCTTGAGTAGTAACTGGGTCAGTTCGCCGTATTGCTTAGTATCTAAATTGCTCAAATGATTTTCGATATACAACACTTCATCTAAACGATCAAACTGTCCATCCACTTCTAAAACGGTGACAGGATGCTTGTAATAGGAGTCGCTTCCATAGAAGAAACGCATTCCAGGATAGGAACAGGTGAGTTTTTTGCCACAGGGAGTCCAGTTAATCGTAGAACCTTCATCAAACAAGTAGGCATGGCTGAAACCTTCAATCCCTTCTTTTTGGATTAAGCGCACTCGCAAGACTTTGCGATCCTGATCGTCTTTAATTAGATTAGTTGGCAGAATCTGAATTACGGTGTCGGCAAATTGCTTCTGAGGATCAATGTATGCCTCAAAGTCAGGACGACGGGCTTCGATCGCTTGCATTACATCTGCCAAGGTATGACCTCGCTCTGCCATGTCCCGTTGAATCTTCCAAGCAACTTTAATTTCATCGCTCAAGTCCAAGTAAACACTGAAATCTATTAGCGATCGCACTCTTTCATCGTGCAGAGGGTGCAAACCTTCAATCACAATTACATGATTTGGCTCAATTAGCTCAGGCGGATCGAGCAGCCCAGTTTCATGATTGTAGATCGGCTTCTCAATCGATTTGCCCTCTTTGAGCGCTTTCATTTGCTCATACATCAGATCGAAATTGTTGGCGCGGGGATCAAGGGCAGTAATGCCAGTTTGCTTACGCTGCTTGCGGTCGAGACTATGATAGTCATCTAGACAGATCACAGTCATAAATTCTTGTCCAAACAAATCTTCTAGGCGACGTAGGAAGGTGGATTTACCACAACCTGAATCTCCTGCTACTCCAATTAAAACAACGCGCTCTGGCTTACTGCTCATGACTTAAACAAATTGCCCTAAATTAAGCTTATTTATTGTGATCAATACTACGGTATCGGATGCACAGATCGCAAATTTATGGTTTAGGCTTTTTTTTAGCTTAATCTTTTTAGAAACTCTGCCTCGGTATATAGGTCAAGATTGCTTTCTAGGCGATCTAAGAACACTTTGCCCTGTAAATGATCGTACTCGTGTTGAAAAATTCGGGCTACAAAGTCGGTAAAACTTTGCTGTTGGGATCTACCTTGGCGATCGCTGTAACTAACCTCCACCATCTCAAACCTGGGAATCATGCCCCGCAAACCTGGTACCGAAAGACAGCCCTCCCAGCCCTTAACTTCAGTTTGGCTATGACTGATAATTTGGGGATTGATCAGAGCGGTGGGCGACATTTGGGGCGCATAGGGATAACGAACATTGGGGTGGGAAGCAATGATCAAGATTTGAAGCGATCGCCCGATTTGGGGTGCGGCAAGTCCCATGCCTTTGCTCAGAAAGGTAAGCTCTAGCATTTGATCGATTAGTTGCTGAATTTCAGGCTGACTAATCTCTGTGATTGGTTCAGCGATCTGGCGCAAGATTGGATTGCCTAATTGACAGATTTCTAAGGAGTTCATATTAGCCACCTCCCACGATTGTGACGATTTCTAAGCGATCGCCTTCTTGGATAATTGTATCTTCCCAAAACTGTCGATGTAAAATTTCTCCATTGTATTCTACTGCCACCAGCCGAGGATTCATGCCTATATCTGTTAGTAAATTTGGTAAGTTGCGGTTGAGTTGGCAAGTTTGGGAATTGCCATTTATTTGTAAGGTGATCATGATTTTTAAGATTGATTTTGAATTAGGTGAGAATGTGTATGGTTAAAACCTCTAAGCCTAAGAATATTTTAAAACCCATAGCGGGGCTACGCCCTGCGACCCAAATCAAAGTTTATTTAAGCTTGATTCGCAATTTGCCCTGAAATTTGCCTGACGCGCGACCGCAGATTTTCCGCTTGAATCAGTAACTCTTCTAATTCGGCTTTTGCCTTGGCAATTACCTCTAGGGGCGCTTTCTGTACATAGCCAGGGTTTGCTAGACGAGCTTGAATTGGCGCGATCGCTGCTTCAACTTTCTCTAGATTTCGCTTCAATTTTGCCTCTAATTGAGTCAAATCAACTGCACCAGCCAACGGAATCAGAATTTGGACAGAGCCAGCAACTCCAGAGGCAGTCTGACCATAATCTGCCGAGAGAGACTCTAATACTTCAATCTGTTCGGCTTTTGCCAGATTCTCTATATATGCAAGAGTTTGATTTAGAAATGCGCGATCGCTTTGGTTCTCACTTTGCAAAATTGCTTTGACTTTAATGCCTGGCTTCACATCTGAATCTGCCCGCAAGTTGCGAATTACTCGAATTACCTCAAAGATTAAAGAGAATTGGGATTCCAGTTCTGAGTCGATTTTGGTGGAATCTGCTTGGGGATAGGATTGTAAGGCTAAATAACTCTCACGGTTTTGTTTAGTAGATCTAGGTAAAGTTTGCCAAATCTCTTCGGTAATGTGAGGCATATAGGGATGCAACAGGCGTAAAATTCCGTCTAGGATCTGAATTAATACCTGTTGGGCGATCGCTTTAGAATTTGAATCTTCCGCCAATAATCTGGGTTTTACTAACTCAATGTAGTAATCACAGAAGTCACCCCAAATAAATTCGTAGAGTAGCTTCGCCCCTTCTCCCAAACTATAGTTTTGCAATAGATTATTCATTTCCTTAACTGTGCCATAGAAACGCGAAATAATCCAGCGATCGCTTAACTCTAAGCCCAAATCTAAGCTCAGATCTAAATCTTTCTCTGCAAAATTTTCAGTAAACTGCTCATTCTCAGCCAGATTAATCAAAACAAAGCGGGAGGCATTCCAAAGTTTATTTGCAAAGTTGCGTGCCGCTTCGACCGTGGCAGATTCATCGGTTTTGCGATTGTAATCCATCCGCACATCTTGACCTGCGCCAATTACTTCTTTTACCAGGGAATAGCGCAGTGCATCTGTACCATATTTGGCAATTAAAACTAGCGGATCGATGCCATTATTTTTCGATTTTGACATCTTTTGATTATTCTCATCGCGGATTAAGCCATGAATATAAACGTCTTGGAAAGGCATTTTACCTGTGAAATAGCCCGACATCATAGTCATCCGAGCCACCCAAAAGAAGATAATGTCAAAGCCAGTAACTAAGGTGCTAGTGGGATAGAAAGTAGCAAGATCCTCAGTTTCTTGAGGCCAACCCAAGGTTGAGAATGACCAAAGCCCTGAAGAGAACCAAGTATCTAATACATCCGCATCCTGTTCTAAAGTAATATCAGCATTTCCAGTTTTAGCTTTGGCTTGAGCGATCGCTTCGGCTTCAGTTCTCGCTACATAAATATTCCCGTCAGTATCATACCAGGCCGGAATTTGATGTCCCCACCATAATTGCCGCGATATACACCAATCCTTCAGCTTTACTAACCAATCTCGGTAGACTTTCCCCCAGCGATCGGGAATGAAGCGTGGCGAATTCTCTTGGTCATATTTGGCTAAAGCGAAGTCTGCCAGAGGTCGAATCTTCACAAACCACTGAGTCGAGAGGAAGGGTTCTACGGGTACTTTACCGCGCTCCGAGTAGGGTACATTATGGCTATAATCTTCGATTTTTTCAAGAAATCCCAATTCTTCTAGTTTTGCTACTACTCTCCTTCTGGCTACGAAGCGATCGCATCCCATAAATTCTGCCCCATTTTCATTGATCGAACCATCTTTATTTAAGATATTAATCGAAGCCAAGTTGTGACGTTTGCCAATCTCAAAGTCATTAAAATCATGGGCAGGCGTAACTTTCACGCATCCTGTACCAAAAGTCGGATCTACATAAATATCGCCAACAATCGGAATCTCACGATTGAGAATCGGCAAGATAATAGTTTTACCAATTAGATGTTGATAGCGCTGATCTTCAGGATTTACGGCAACACCTGTATCGCCAAGCATAGTCTCTGGGCGGGTTGTAGCGACAATTAAATATTGATCGGAATCTTTAATTGGGTAACGAAAATGCCAAAGATGCCCCTTCACTTCTTGCAAATCTACTTCCAAATCTGAAACCGCCGATTGTGAAGCTGGACACCAATTTACTAGATATTCTCCGCGATAGATCAAGCCATCTTCATGCAGACGCACAAATGCTTCGATTACTGCATCCGAAAGTCCTGCATCTAGGGTAAATCGTTCTCTTGACCAATCCACCGAAACGCCTAAACGTCGCAACTGATTTACAATTGTGCCACCAGATTCGGCTTTCCATTTCCAAGCCCGTTCCAAAAATTCTTTTCTGCCAAGCTGCTGTTTAGTTTTCCCTTCTGCCTTCAGTTGCTTTTCTAAAATCGTCTGTACGGCAATACTGGCATGGTCTGTACCTGGCAACCATAGGGTGTTTTTCCCTGTCATTCGCTGGTAGCGCACCAAGGTATCAATAATCGCTTCTTCAAACGCATGACCCATGTGCAAGCTGCCCGTCACATTTGGCGGCGGAATCATCACCGTATAACTGGGGCGATCGCTAGGAGATTGAGCCGTAAAAATGCCACTTTCTTCCCAGATTTTTTGCCATTTGGCTTCAGTTTCGGCGGGGCTATATTGCTTGGGCAGTTCATCTATATTCATTGAAGCGTGAGAAAAGGAAAATAGTTAAACCATCTTAACCTGAGTTTGGGCTTAGATTTTTAGACTTAGATTTGATAAAATTTTTAGTTGAGATGACGTTACACTCTATTAGATTATGATCAAGTTATTTTTTAATGTCAGTTAGGGTCAGCTAGGTAATTTTCTTGGAAATCAAGATCGCTAAAATCAAATTTTTCTCCTTTGATTAGCAATTAGATGATCAGTAATTAGAAATTATGGCTCAGCAATTCGAGCTTCTCTACTTTATGGAATGGTTCGGTAAATAATCTATGGTCACATCAATCAAACCAAATTATGCTGATGCTGAATTTATGGCTTTGTCCCAAAGGGCAGAGTTGGTTGATGGAAAGCTGAAAACTATGGCAAATTCAGGAATCGAACATGGTTACATTGCTTCAACTTTAATATTTTGGTTGATGGGATGGACTAAAACTCAAAAATCAGGAATTGTGTTAGACTCTAACACTGCATTTACATTGAAATCAGGAAATCGGCGATCGCCTGATGTTTCTTTTCTAGCTAAGAATAAACTCCAAGGCTTGGAAAGATTACCTAAGGGATATTGGAATGGTGCTCCCGACCTAGCGGTAGAGATTCTTTCCCCCTCCAATACCATTGCGGAAATGCACCAGAAAATTGTGGAGTATTTTGAGAATGATGCTCAGCTAGTTTGGCTAATTCATCCCGATCAGAAGTTTGTGATGACTTACCATCAGCCATTTCCCGATAGTCGATTACTGTCAATTGGCGATTTTTTGACTGAACCGAATCTCTTGCCAAATTTTCAGTTACCAGTAGCAGAACTTTTCGCACAGCCAGAATTTTATATAGGATAAATATGCAACAGGGTGAAATAATCAATTTAGAGATTTCCGATTTCGCTGACAGCGGCGATGGCGTAGGGAAGTATGAGGGTTGCGTGGTATTTGTGCCAAATGCTGTGCCAGGCGATCGCTTGAATGCCAAAATAGTTTATGTAAAAGCTAATCTTGCCCATGCGCAGATCGTAACTTTAGAATCACCTTCTATTCATCGAGTGCGTCCCAAATGTATTGTGGCGGATAAGTGCGGAGGTTGTAGTTGGCAAACCGTCAGCTATAGTCAT
>JBBRVV010000066.1:0-8290 GCA_038246525.1 Pseudanabaenales cyanobacterium | reverse complement strand
TCGCCGCATCTTGATTCGTAGTGGTGCTGGTATCACTAATCAAAATAGCAAACCTAGCTCTAAGGCAGAGGCTCCAGGAAGCTTGGGACCAAAAGTATTTAAGCTTGATCAGCTACCAGCATTTAAGGGCAAAAAATATAACAAAAATGCCAGTGTCAAGTCGACTGAAGGTTCTACCCAAGCGATAATTCGGGCTACTTATCTACAAGTAATTGGCAGAGATGTATACGAAGGTCAGCGTTTGAAGGTATGGGAAATCAAGCTGGAAAACGGCGAAATTCCGATGCGCGAGTTTGTGCGCCAGTTAGCAAAATCCAACCTGTTCCGTGATCTCTACTGGACAAAGCTGTATGTAACCAAGGCAGTGGAATATATTCACCGTCGTCTATTGGGTCGTCCTACTTATGGTCGCCAGGAAATGAACAAGTACTTTGATATTTGTGCCAAGAAAGGCTTCTATGCCCTAGTAGATGAGCTGATTGATAGCCCAGAATATTCTGAAGCATTTGGTGAAGATACAGTGCCATACGAGCGCTACCTCACTCCAGCAGGATTGTCAATGCGTCAAAATCGACTAGGCACGATCGCTGACAAGGGAACTATGGTTGAAAAAGCCGAAACTCCTCGCTTTGTGGAATTGGGTCATGTGACGGAGCAACGCTCTGATATTGCGATTCGCGATCGCATTGCCCAAGGTGTTAGCAAGAAACGTGAGCAGACCAAGGTGTTTAAGCTCACTAACCGTGATCCCATTGAGGTTAAAACTCTAGTGGGTGCTGCTTTCCGCCAGGTATTTGAGCGCGATATGGATGCCTATGTTGCCACTAGCCAGTTCAGCCGCTATACCAGTGGGTTGAAAAATGGCGAAATCTCAGTAAAGGAATTTATTCTAGCGATCGGCACCTCTGAGCTTTACATTAAAGAGTTCTATACGCCTTTCCCCAATACCAAAGTCATAGAATTGGGGACAAAACACTTCCTCGGTCGTGCACCTTTAGATCAAGCGGAAATTCGCAAATATAACTTACTGCTGGCAAATCAGGGCTTGAAGGCATTTGTTACCGCTATGGTCAATAGTCAAGAATTCCTCGAAGCCTTTGGTGAAGATGTTGTTCCTTACAATCGATTTGCTACCTTCCCAGCCGCTAATTTCCCCAATACTCAAACCCTTTATAACCGTCTCACAAAGCAGGATAATTCCTTAGTAGTACCAAGCTTTGAGCCTGTGAAGCCCAGTATGGATGCTACTCAAATGCCGCTCCTTGCTAAGCAAATGCAGGAAATGAAAGCTGCAGAGCGCAAACTCGATCCGAAGCAGCCTCGCTTTATTCAATTGGGTCGCTCATTTGCCAATGGCAATGGACAATCGGTAGAAGTGGGCGTTGGTACCTTCCGTCGTAAGCCGCTCAAAGTATTCCGTCACACATTAGGGACAAATTCACCTGAAGTAAACAGTGTGATTAATGCAATCTACTGTCAGGTAATGGATGTATTCAGTGGCAAGCCTCCTACTCAGTTTCGTATTTCTCGACTTGAGAGCAAATTGCGAAATGGTGAAATCTCCGTGCGAGAGTTTGTGAGGGAATTGGCTTGTTCTGAACAGTATCGCAAACGTTTCTATACGCCTTACCCCAATACCAAAGTTTTGGAACTGCTATTCAAACATATTCTTGGTCGTGCCCCTGCTACCCAGGCTGAGGTACGCCAGTATAACAAGCTCTTAGCCGATAAGGGTTTACGTGCTGCAGTTGAGGCGATGGTAGATGGAGAAGAATACGCCAGAGAGTTTGGTGAAGATGTGGTGCCGTTCAAGCGTTATCCTAACTTGCCTGCTGGTAACTATCTAGGCAGTATTCAAGTTGATAATGACTTGATTAAACAGTCTTGGTCTAGCCTCTCTCCTGCTTACATTGATGGGCGATCGCCTGCCAAACGGTAAGATTCTCTAAATAGTCTTTTACCTCTTCTCAATTTTGGGAAGAGGTTTTTTATTTATATGATCGATACTGTACAACCCTTTGGGGTCTCGCAATTTCCTGAAATATGCCACTAAACTACAAAGTTAATTAGCTTGCCAGGCACAGCAATTACTTTCTTGATTTCTTTCCCTTCTAAGTATTTTGAGCCGCTTCTGAATTGCGCGCATAGATTTCTAAACTTTGGCGATCGCTGGTAGCAGGTACTTGAATATTCCCCCGCACTTTGCCATTAATTTGAATCACTAAAGTAATCTCATCTAAGATTAAGGCTGCTGGATCAAAACTGAGCCAGGGTTGAAAATGAATCGAATCTACATATCCTAGCTGTTGCCAGAGTTCGGCAGCAATGTGAGGAGCAAAAGGCGCAATTAGCTGAATTAGAGTTTCTATTCCTTCTTGGTAGATAGGCGAATTTTTAGCGGCATAACCCTCCAAGGCATTGCTCAACTTCATCATTTCTGAGATTGCTGTATTCAGTTGGTAATCGCCGTTTAGATCTTCGGTAACTTCTTTAATCGCCGTGTGAATTGCTCTTCTCAAGTTCTTCTCTTCTGCAGAATTTCCACTTCCAGCTTTCCCCAACTCTAGGAATTCAGAAACTAAACGCCAAACCCGACCCAAGAAGCGCGATTGACCTTCAACATCGGCCTCAAACCACTCTAAATCTTTTTCAGGTGGAGCCTTAAATAAAACGAACATCCTGGCAGTATCAGCGCCATATTTTTCTAAAACTGCCCGAGGAGTTACGCCATTCCCTTTAGATTTAGACATGGTAGTGTAGCCCATGCTCAAAGGCTCGCCCGTTTCAGGATCAACTGGGTTCTGGCGATCGCTTACTTTGTCATAGGCAATCCATTTATCTTTGCTAGATTTATTCGGATTAAAGTAAGTCAGCCCCTGCACCATGCCCTGAGTAAGTAGACGGGTAAATGGCTCATCAAAGTTAATTAAGGCGCGATCGCACAAAACCTTAGTGAAAAAGCGGGAATAAAGTAAGTGCAAAATCGCGTGTTCTACGCCACCCACATATTGATCCACAGGTAGCCAGTGATTTACCGCTTGCTGATCAAAAACTTGCTTGTCATTCAAAGGATCGCTAAAGCGTAAAAAATACCAGGATGAATCCATAAAAGTGTCCATCGTGTCAGTCTCACGCCTGGCAGGACGATTACATTTTGGACAAGCCACATTCACCCACTGCTCTAGTTGGGCTAAAGGCGAGCCACCTCTGCCAGTTAGTTCAATATTTAGAGGCAATTCGACTGGTAAATCTGGATCTGGCACAGGCACAATGCCGCAATCTTGGCAATGAATTACAGGAATCGGACAGCCCCAATAACGTTGACGGGAAATTAGCCAATCTCTCAGGCGATACTGCACTCTGGCTTTGCCCCAACCTCTCTGCTCCGCCAGTTCAATAATTCTCGCTTTAGCCGTAACTGAATCTAAGCGATTAAAAGGAGCAGAATTTACGATTATGCCTGGGTCAGTGTAGGCTTTTTCTAAGGTGGCTTGAGCTAATTCAGATTCGCCATTCTCAGGCACAATCACTACTTGAATTGGTAGATCGTATCGCTTTGCAAAACTAAAATCGCGATTATCATGGGCAGGTACACCCATCACCGCCCCCGTACCGTACTCAAACAACACATAATCGGCAATCCAAATTGGCACTTGCTTTTGGCTAAAAGGATTGAGCGCATAGGCTCCTGTAAATACGCCGCGCTTAGGCTGATCTTCGGCAGTACGTTCTAGCTCGCTTTGTAAAGAGACTTCAGTGATAAATTTATCGGCATCTGCTTTTTGCTCTGCTGTCATAATTTGCTCAACCAGAGGATGCTCAGGGGCAAGCACCACATAGCTCACCCCATAGACAGTATCAGGGCGAGTGGTAAAAACAGTGATTTGGGCAGCGTGACCAGTTACAGGAAAGCTAAGCTCAGCGCCGATTGACTTGCCGATCCAGTTGGCTTGCATGGTTCGCACCCGTTCTGGCCAATGCTCAAGTTTGTCTAGGTCTTGTAGTAGTCTTTCCGCATAATCGGTAATTTTCAGAAACCATTGACGTAGTTTGCGTTTTTCGACGATCGCGCCAGATCGCCAAGATCTGCCATCGCTACCCACCTGTTCATTTGCCAAGACGGTTTGATCGATCGGGTCCCAATTTACTGTTGCGTCTTTTTGATAGGCTAGACCTGCATCTAAAAACTGTAAAAAAAGCCACTGCGTCCATTTATAATAATTTGGCAAACAGGTAGCTAATTCCCTTGTCCAATCATAGGAAAGTCCAATAGGCTGAAGCTGCGATCGCATCTGTGCCATATTCTCCAGCGTCCAAGTAGCGGGACTGGTTTGACGATCAATCGCGGCATTCTCTGCAGGTAGCCCAAAGGCATCCCAACCCATCGGGTGCAGTACATCAAAACCCTGGCGACGCTTGAACCGAGCAATCACATCGGTAATCGTATAATTTCGTACATGACCCATGTGCATACTCCCTGACGGATAGGGAAACATGGAAAGAGCATAAAACTTGGGGCGATCGCTAATTTTTGGCGTAAGGTCTATTTGTTGTTGCGCCCAGATCTGCTGCCACTTTGCCTCAATCTTGGCTGGGTTATATCTCGTTTCCATTTGTCCTAATCGTTTACGCTAATTTAGATCTGTTTCTGCGGTTAAATTCAGTTGAATCTGATCTAAGATACCTGGTAAATAGAGAAGGAATAATAAAATTATAATTGTTAGCAAGTAGAAACCCTGCATATCCCACTGTTTATTTAGATCCTTTAGATCCAGCCCCTTAGTTCTAGCCCCTTAGTTCTACTTATGCCTCCAACTCCTCAGCTTCCAACTTTAGAGCAAGCAATACTAGAACAGCCAATTCTGATTGTCGATGATAATCCCACAAACTTGAAGGTTTTATCTAAAACTCTGTCCCAATCGGGCTATGGGATCACGGTTGCCAACAATGGGGAAATGGCTCTAAGTCGGGCTGCTAATGAATTGCCTGCCTTGATTCTCCTAGACGTAATGATGCCTGGGATCGATGGTTTTGAAACTTGCCGCCGCTTCAAACAAGATCCACTTACCAAAGCAATTCCGATTATTTTCATGACTGCCCTCACCGAAACAGGCTCAAAGGTGAAAGGATTTAGCTTGGGCGCAGTGGATTACATTACCAAGCCTTTTGAAGAAGAGGAGGTTTTGGCGCGGGTTCGCCTACATATGCAGCTACATCAACTATCCCAGCAGCTTAGTTGGCAAAATATTGAACTTACCCGAGCTATTCAAGAGATTCAAACCGCCCAAAAGCAAATTATTGCCCAAGAAAAATTAGCTTCCCTTGGTACCCTAACCGCAGGTGTAGCCCATGAACTTCGCAATCCCTTAAATTTTGTCAACAACTTTGCGCTGGGATCAGTGGATCTAAGCGATGAATTAATTGAGGAATTAGCCAAATTTGACCAATCGATTCCCGCTGATAAACTCGCATATATTCAAGAGATTTTGCAGGATCTAAAGCAAAATGCCCAGTCAATTCGTGATCATGGTGGTCGGGCAGAGAATATTATCAACAGTATGATGGAACACGCCCGCTCTGATACTGGCAAGCACCAACCAACCGATATTAATAGTTTGATTGAACAAGCGGTATATTTGGCATATCAAAGCAAGCGCAATCAGGATATGCAGTTTCATATTAATTTACAAAAAGATTATGATTCTTCGATTGGTACAATTGAGGCCGTAGCAGGAGATTTGATCCGCGCTTTTATCAATTTGGCAGACAATGCCTGTTATGCACTCCATTCCAAGTTCAAAAAATACAAGAGTGAAAACCTGGCAAATTTTTCGCCGACCTTATCGGTACAGACGTGCAATTTGGGCGATCGCGTGCAAATTAATTTTCGAGATAACGGCATTGGTATTCCCCCAGAGATTGTGGAAAAAGTGTTTAATCCGTTTTTCACCACCAAGCCAACGGGTGAAGGCACAGGTTTGGGCTTATCCCTGACCTATGATATTCTAGTCGCCCAACATCGAGGCAGTCTAGATTTGGATACAAAGCAGGGGGAATATACCGAGTTTGTGATTACCTTACCCTATTGCTTTTCGGTGCAAGCAGGGACAGTCTAAAAATTAGCCAAAAAAATCTTAAAAGTTCATAAGTACTAGGGGAAGCGTTATGTCTGAAATAAAGTCTGAGCCTGAGTCTCAGTTAAAGAACTTGGAAACAACTACTGGCATTCAATCAACAATTGGTTCATCACTGGAAACAACGGGTACTCTAAAGAGTTTAGTTAGCCCCGCCGATAAAATTTTGGTTCTGGTAGTAGATGACGAGCCAGAGGTAGAGCGATTATTTCGTCAAAGGTTCCGTCGCCAATTGCGCCAAGCAGAGTTTGACTTTGTCTTTGCTCAAAACGGCTTTGAAGCGATAAAGATGTTGCAGGATTCCGCCAATCAAATTTGTTTAGTGCTCACTGACCTTAATATGCCAGAAATGGATGGGCTGACGCTATTGAGCAAGCTGCCAGAGATCGATCAAAACCTCAAAGCGGTGGTAGTTTCAGCCTATGGTGATATTAAAAATATTCGCATTGCCATGAATCGCGGCGCTTTTGATTTTGTCACCAAACCTATTGATTTTGAAGACTTAGAAATTACGATCCATAGAACACTTAACTTTGTGAAGTTTGTGCGATCGCAGCAGGAACAGCTACAACTGGCGCAATCTAACCTAATTCAATCAGAAAAAATGGCTTCCCTCGGTCAGCTAATGGCGGGCGTAGCCCATGAAATCAAAAATCCTGTGAATTTTATTCATAACAATGTCAGTCCAGCCAAAGAATATGTGGAGATTTTAAGCGATCGCCTTCAGCAGATTCAACAATATCTCCAAGATGATGACTTTGGTTTAGATTTACCTCCTAGTCTGAATTGGAGTGAATTGGAATTTATTTTGGCAGATTTGAATAAGATTTTAGGCGGCATGGAAATCGGTACAGAAATGTTATTGGGTATCTCTGCCAACTTAAGGAATTTTGCCCGTAGTGATGATACTGCTCCGATATTATGCAGTTTGAATACCTGCTTAGATACCGTTTTACTAATTCTTTCCCATCGGTTAAAAGCTAATGGTAAATATCAAGCGATCGCGATTCAAAAAGATTATGGCAAATATCCTCAACTTGTCTGTTATCCAGGACAACTAAATCAAGTATTTATGAATATCCTAGCCAACAGTATTGATGCTTTAGAAGAAGCGATGAATCAAGGCTTAATAGCTGAAAGACAACCAAAAATTATGATTCGCACCGAACAATCTGAACCTAATTGGATCACAATTCGGATTGCTGATAATGGCATTGGCATGAGCGAAGAAGTTAGACAAATGTTATTTGAACCACTTTTTACCACCAAGCCTAGCGGCAAAGGTACGGGTTTAGGAATGTCAATTAGTCGTCAAATAGTGACTGAAAGGCATAAAGGTAAAATTAGTTGTAATTCTACTTTGGGAGAAGGAGCAGAATTTGTGATTGAATTACCTCAAAATTTAATCGAGTTGTCAGAAGTTTCCTAAAGCATTGATCCAAATTACCTAAACTAGCTCTTATTTACAGCGCTTTAATTCTAGGCGATCGCCCAATCTGCCGAGATTCATTAAGTCTTGATCCAAAGATTAAAATTTTAGTCACAACTAGAAGTAAGATTATAAAAATTGGTTCTGGTGGGGAGCAGCCACTGGAAGTAATGGGGAAAGCATGGTGTAAATCCGTCACTGTCCCGCAACTGTGAAAGAGAAGTGAAAGAGGAATCTTTTAAAAAACTCTCTAAGTCAGGATGCCCGCCAAGGTCAAATTAAAACAATCAATTATTTCTATCTGCGAGGCACAGATTATGGATTCCATGCGTAAAGTTCAAGCTAAAGTTCTAAATAACTTCAGCAGTAAATTTAATACTAGATTTTTAGCGATCGCTACATTTCTTTTTTTTCTAATATCAGCTGCTCCAGCATTTGCTCATCATCCCATGGGAGGAAAAACTCCTAGTACCCTGCTTGAAGGCTTCCTAAGTGGATTAGCACACCCAATCATTGGTTTTGATCATTTCTCCTTTGTAGTTGCTCTAGGATTGATTACATCCTTAAAAACCCAGGGAATTTGGATTCCATTTGGATTCCTATTGGCAGCAATGGTTGGTGCAGGACTTCATTTAAATAACGTCAGTTTACCAATTGTTGAACTAATTGTGTCAGGTTCCATCTTGTTATTTGGCGGTTTGATTGTGATCAAAAATAGCCCCAAAAC
>JBBRVV010000065.1:0-8334 GCA_038246525.1 Pseudanabaenales cyanobacterium | reverse complement strand
ATTTACTCCTGTCTACAGGCAATAAATCCGAAATCGCAGTGGGCTACTGTACCCTCTATGGCGATATGAATGGAGGCTTGGCGGTGATTTCTGATGTAGCTAAAACCCTGGTGTATCAGTTGTGCCAATGGTTGAATCTGTATCAAGATCACTTAAGCCTCCAATTAATTCCTGGGAATATCTTAACTAAGCCACCAAGTGCCGAATTACGTCCAGGACAGCTAGATCAAGACTCATTACCAGATTATGAAATTTTGGATGATATTTTAGCCAGGCTGATCGGCGATCGCGCTTCCCGTGAACAAATTATTCAAGTAGGACATTCTGCCGAAACCGTGGATCGGGTTAGATCCCTGGTGGCAAGAGCAGAATTTAAGCGACGTCAATCTCCCCCAGGGCTAAAAATTAGTAATCGGGCTTTTGGCTCAGGTTGGCGTATGCCGATTGCTAGTCGGCGCACACACAAAGATTAGCTATTCATCATTTAAGCGAATTCTTCTTCTTCAGTCTCTTCTTCTTGCTGTTCTACTTCTGGTTCAGCTTTTGCTGCTACCACAGGTACTTCAGCCTCAGCTTGAGGACTCAGACGAATCCATTTAACCAAGGCATTACCAAATCTAGAACCGATCTGTTGACCATCAAAGACGAAAGATTCATCTCTCAAACCTTCTGTGAGAAGTGCAATCCCACTTGGTGTGAGTTTGATTTTTTCTTTGTCGATCACGATTGCTTCTTTTTCGAGCAATAAATTCAAGATTGGCTGGTAGTCGGAGGCTTTTTCACCAGTCCGCACGATGCAGCGATTTAGATCCCCCTTACCAGCGTCAGTTTTATGTGCTTCTAAATCCCACAAGATCAGCAATACACGAACTGTTGCGTTTTCTTCAGTACCTTTAAGTGCCATGTTAGTTTTTGATTCTCCTAGAAAATCCTGACTTGAATAGTGCCAGGCGGTTGCATTTATGCGCCTTGTGAATCTAGCACAATTCCCGCCCCAATGGTACAGCGCTAGTGAGATTATCTGGAATTTAGCTCAAAATATGTCCAGAGCGCAGAGATTTAACTTCACCACTGGCTAAAGCCAATTGCAACTCACCGCGATCGCTGATCCCACAAGCTTGCCCACAGAGAATCTCGTTTCCGATTTTTATCTGGATTTGCTTACCCAAAAGGAAATCATAATTGCGAAAACTGGTAATTTTAGTTGCGAGATTTGGCAAGTTTAATAAAGATCGTCTAATCCAGCTTAAAAGTTCAAGTTCTGTGACAATGGCTTGATCGGTATACTGGCAGATACTTATGGCATGAGACAAAACCTGGGGATCGATCTGGGCAGTCAAATTTAAGCCAATGCCAATTACAACTTGAAAGGTTGGCAGCAAAGTCTGAGCTTGACGAGCCTCACACAAGCTCCCCCCTAGCTTTTTGCCATCTAAGATTAAATCATTTGCCCATTTTAGTTGCAGCGCCGCCGTCAAGTCTGGTATTAGGTGAATAAGTACCTCTACCATCACCACTCCCACCACCAGACTCAAGCCAAGCAGTTGCTCAGGCAACATGTTTGCTAGAACAAAGCTTGCCGTAAAAACTCCATCGCCAGAATACCAAGCTCTACCATGCTGCCCCCTACCTGAGGTCTGCTGCTTAGTAAAAATTACATCGCCATGATTTAGCTGAGCTAAATTTGCGATCGCCCAAGTGTTGGTGCTAGGACAGGTAGGAAGGTAATGCAGCCAAGGGTTAGGATCCAGGGCTATCGCAGGAAACAAGCCACCAGCCACATAATTAAAATAATTAGGGTACTTCTTACTCTTTCGCCATACTCAGCCCATAGAGAGAGGTTGCCAATGCCAATGCCAACTAGCACTGCCAAAATAAAGCCGACCAACACAATCAAAAAACCGCGTCCAAACTTATTTTCCTTCCGCCCCAGCCAATACACACTCGCCAGCAGCGCCAAGGGGAGCCAGGCACTAGCTGCTGCATTAGGTGCAATAATCGCTAAAAAGATTAAGGTTGTCGCCGCACCAAAGGAAATCCAAATTTCGCGAGGATTGGGATTGTCGATCAAATTAGCTAACCAGACAGGAGCGCTCGAACCAAGACGGGGCAAAGTCAGAGATGGTAAAGGACTGGGCGCACGCTCAGGGAAACGGATTCCCTCTGGCACCTTGATTTTGCCTTCCTGTCTAGCCTTGAGTCGTTCCATCAAGATCGCGTCATAGGCACTTTCAATCACTGCCTGGCGTAACTCATCACTTTCGTGTTCTTTCTGAAGGCGATCCCGAGCATCGCGAACTTCCTCAAAAGAGGCAATATCACTGACTCCTAGCTGTTCGTAGGGAGTAGGCTCACTCATGGCAATAGATGACAATAGGTAGGCATAGTATAGTCTAGTTACCGCTTAATTTTGACGGATTATTTGGGTTTGAGCAGGAAAAGGTTGGGGTGGTGTTACAAGTTTTTGATTTAGATTTTGGCGCAGAGGTGAGTTGAGAAAAGGGGTTGGGATGAAATATTGAGGTGGGAGATTATTTACTTGGTTCGGAAATTGGTAGGGTAACTGATTGGTATATTGGGGCTGGGCTAGATTGTGATTTTGACTGGGAAATTGATTGTTCGGCAAGATAAATTGCTGACTGGGTTGATTTCGTTCGTGACCAGGAATCGGATTGGCTGGCTGAATCAATGGCAGATTGATCGTCTGACCTGGCTGGTAAGGTAAGATATAGGATACATCTGGTGCCAAATTAGGACGAGGATAGTTGGGCGTAATAATAATATAAGGTTGAGCACTGAGCCTGGCACTGCGCAGGGAATTAACTTGAGCCTGATTAGCTGGATTAGCGATCGCTGGTAGTACAAGGCTAAATTGAAAACTAAAAATTCCAGATAAAATACTCAAAGTAGAGGGGAAATAAAAATTAGACTTATATTTAGCTAATGCCGAGAAAAATGCTGCAATCATTTGATTATTCCCTCAAGCTGATTACTCCTATCTTAACTCTAACTTTTTGGTCTAGACAGGCAGCGGCATAAGTTCTACCAATGAGACAAAATAAGCGATCGCTATGATCGGCTGAAAGTTTTGACTTAGAATGAAAAAATAGTTTTAGAAAATATGCCTGTGATTGAACTACTTTGGAAACCTTAGTTTTTTCTTTTCCGAATCCTAGTTGTGCGATTTGCCTGGCGGGTAACCAAGAGCAAAACCTAAAACTGTTGACAAAAGCAACTGGAGCTAAATTAGTATTGCGTGGTCAGGATCTATTGATTTCTGGCAGTGAAAGTCAGATTGGCTTTACCCAAGAATTGATTGAGCTTCTAAAAAATCTCTGGCAGCAAGAATGTCCGATTGGTGAAGTGGATATTGAAGCAGCAAAACTGGCAATTTCACAAAATCAAACCAAAGAGTGGCGCGATCGCTCAAGTATTTCTAAGAGTCGTCGAGGTGAATCGATCCAACCCCGCACGCTCAATCAAAAAAATTATGTACAAGCGATCGAAACCCATTCTCTTACTTTTGGCATCGGACCAGCAGGTACTGGTAAGACATATCTAGCAGCAGTTACCGCTGTAAAAGCTCTACAAAATCGTAAGGTTGAGCGTTTGGTATTAACCCGCCCAGCCGTAGAAGCAGGTGAGAAGCTAGGATTTTTGCCTGGGGACTTACAACAAAAAATCGATCCCTACTTGCGTCCGCTCTATGATGCCTTAAATGAAATGATTGGCGCCGAAAAAGTGCCGCAGATGATTGAGAAAGGAATTATTGAAATTGCGCCTTTAGCCTATATGCGGGGGCGTACCCTGAGCAATGCTTTCATTATTGTGGATGAGGCGCAAAACACTACCACCGCCCAGATGAAAATGATTCTGACTCGGCTTGGTCAAAATTCACGCATGGTGGTAACGGGCGATATTACTCAAACCGATTTACCGCGGCATCAAACATCAGGATTGGTAGCGGCCCAGAGAATTTTGCAAGGTGTAGAAGGAATCGCTTTTACTCACTTCACTCGTTCTGATGTGGTACGTCATCCCTTAGTCCAGAAAATTATTGAAGCCTACGAAGATTTGGAGGGTTAAAACAAATTACTATTCTTTCTTAAAGCTTCTCTCATAAATTGCTTACATTATTTCCTGAAAAGATTAGTAACGCGATGCTCTAGGATTCTTATTGCCAATTTCCCATGATTTCCATTCATCTCTTTGATCAATAACCTTGGGATTGAGAAGATAAACATCGCTATCTTCTGTACTATTAATTTGCAGCGAAGTTTTCAGATATACCCTTCGCATTCCGACACAGTCTTGATATTTCCCATGCCAAAAATATTCTTCATCGCTGGTTTCCGCTTCTGTTGAATAATGTATGTTCTTTGATTAAAGATTTCTACTAGGATCAGTTTTTTGAAGCAGTGAGTACAAGAAATTAGCTAAGAATAGAAGAACTGCGATCATAATATTCATCAATCTCTAACAAAATATGCAATCACTTTTTACAAGTTACTGAGTATGGCGATTAGATTATCTCTATCCTTAGTGAGCGATTCTTAAAACCCATAAGTATCATTGCATTTCTACCAATTAAAGATGCTCCAGGCAGGGTTTTGGCAGTATATGCCATTGCCTCGCGATCGCTTCCCTTCTCGATAAGCCTATATCTAATGTGCTAAAAAGAAGAATCAAGTCAATCTTTAATTCAATCTTTGTATGATTGTTAAAGTAGAAATCTATTATTCTCTACTGATTATGAAATAGCCTAAGATGTGCAAATCACGATTGGATTCTAGCTTAATATATTAGAGCCTATCGCAAAACCACAGGGTACGAGCGCAGGGCAAACATATTTAAATCCTAGCAAGGATCTCAAGTAGAAATTGTCCATCTCAGCCAGCCTTCAGGCGCTTACTCTTTGATAAAGATTTATCGGCAAATAGCAGAATCTTTCATTTTCTTACCTACGATCCGTAATACACCTAAAAATCTCGCTGCGCACATTGATTAAATGCTCTCTGATACTAATTCTGATTCATTAAATTTCCCTTACACTCTCTGCTTTAGTCGCCAAATTTAATGTGCCGCGTAACTGCCCACAGGCAGCATCTGCCTCAAGACCACGAGTACGACGTACGCTCACCGCAACTTTAGCTGCATTCAAAACTTTCACAAAGCTGCGAATTGCCTCTTCATTAGGGCGTTGAAAATCGGAATCGCTAATTGGATTATAGGGAATTAAATTTACATGACTTTGGAAGCCGCGCACTAATTCTGCGAGTTCCATTGCTTTTTGGCGTGAATCATTTACTCCAGCTAATAGAGTATATTCAAAACTAATTCTTCTGCTAGTTTTCTCAACATATTGGCGACAATCTGTCATTAGCATCTCTAAAGTATAGTTTTGAGCCGATGGAATTAGCGCTAAGCGATCGCTTTGATTTGGTGCATGGAGACTAACTGCCAGGGTTGCCTGAAGTTGATAAGCTGCTAGTTGCCCGATTCGATTGGGAATGCCAACCGTAGAAATTGTAAAGTTCCGTTGTCCAATGCCGACATCTTGATTCAAAACTTGAATAGCTGCTACTAGGTTTTTGAGATTCATCAAAGGTTCTCCCATACCCATAAATACGACATGACTGACACGCCGCCCCATTAACTGCTGCACAGTGAGAATCTGATCGACAATTTCATGTTTCTCTAAATTGCGGGTAAAGCCACCTTTGCCCGTAGCACAAAAAGTACAACCCATAGGACAGCCGACCTGAGTTGATGCACATACGGTTAAGCGATCGCTTGATGGAATCCCTACAGTTTCAATAATTGCGCCATCCTGAAGACTAAGCAGAAATTTCTCGGTTTCATCAGGAGCAGTTTTTCTCAATGCCAAATGCGATCGCCCAATTACGGTATCTTTCATCTCATGCCGCCACACTTTGGGGAAAACCGTTACTTCTTCTAGACTATGAATCCCCTTTTGATATAGCCATTGGTGCAGTTGTTGAGCGCGATAGCGTGGCTGTCCTTTGGATTCAATCCAGGTAGTAAGTTCAGTTTGGCTAAGTGCCATTAGCGGCGTAGACATGATTTATGATTCTGAGCTTTTATTCAGATTTGAGAATACCATCTCTATGATAGCTGATTTACTTTGATTGGCATTTGAATGCCAACCTGATCAAAGATTACTAATGGTTATAATTTCAGTCTCGAGTTACGAATCTAGAACTTATGCAAGCTAAATACCGAAATCTTTTATTTTTGCGTAAGTCCTGAGCTAAATAGATAACCAGACTTATCTTCTAGGGCGACGAGGCGATCGCTTCCTTTCTCTTCTAGGTGGTTCTTCTTGATCAAAACCACGATCTAGATCCTGGTCTAAATCTAGATAAGCGTCATATTCAGTATATTTACTATAGTTTTGAGAATAATTGGGAATATCTTTAGGTAAATCCCTGCGGCGGCGTTTTGATTGTTTTGCTTGCTGTTGAGACTTTTGGGCAATTTGACTCAGCCAACCCATGCCAAAACCAAACCATTTAGAAAGCTTTAAATCTAGTTGTAAGCCCTTTCTAGTAAAGACTACAATACTTTCGCTAAGCCGATCATGAATTGTCTGCCTTTTTTCGGTATCCGCAGAAGCAAATACCAATTCCACAATCAATGGAATCGGCGCAAAGATTGTCAAGCTAGTGATCATTCCTTTATCGTCTAAAGAATTGATTAGCAACAATAGAAAAGTTAGAATTAAGCCCTCTCGCTTCAATAATGCTAGGGTTCCCGTAGGTTTACCGAAGTTCATATTCACTACCTTCAGGCTCATTGCCCAGCGTCCCAAACTTTGACCATTGACTAAAGCGCGATCGCTCAACCAAATGGGAATAAAAAGCGACTGAAGCCAAAAACCGCCTGACAAGCCAAGAAGTTCTCTGATTAGCTGAGCCAAAAGGAAACAAGCCAGAAAATCAATCACAAACGCACCCAAGCGCGTAGGCAAACTGGCGAGCGGTAAACGGTTATAGGCGGGTTCAAATTGATTCACAATCTACTTTTCCTGCTTCTCTTTATTTTCTTTATCTAGTTTCTCTTTATTTTCTTTATCTAGTTTCTCTTTATTTTCTTTATCTAGCTTTTCTTTATCTGGCTTGTCTTTAAGAACAGATTTTACTGCTAGTTCTTTTAGCTGCTTATCATCCACACTTGAAGGTGCATCGGTGAGAAGATCACGCGCTTGCTGAGTTTTGGGGAAGGCAATTACATCTCGAATGGAATCCACACCTGCTAGTATCATCACCAAGCGATCTAAACCAAAGGCAATCCCGCCGTGGGGAGGAGTACCAAAATCGAATGCCTCTAGTAGAAAGCCAAACTTCTCTTGAGCCGCTTCTGTAGAAAGCCCGATCGCGGTGAAAACTTGTTCTTGAACTGGGCGTTGATAGATCCGTAAACTGCCGCCGCCAATTTCAATTCCATTCAGTACCATGTCATAGGCTAGGGCACGAGTTTTAACGGTAAGCGGCTCACCCAGGATAAAATCTGCTGGATTTGGAGCGGTAAATGGATGATGAATTGCTTCTAATCTCTGTTCGTCTGCGTTCCATTCAAACATCGGAAAGTCAGTTACCCACACTAGGTTGAATTGTCCTGCGGGAATCAAAGCCAATTCTTGACCTAAAGCTAAACGTAAGCGACTGAGGGATTCATTTACAATTCCTATCTCTCCTGCACCAAAGAGTAAAAGCGTGCCTGGAACTGCACCAGTGCGGTTAAGTAATTCCTGCTTAAGCTCCTCTGTGAGACTATCTTTGAGCGCGCCAATGGAATCGATTTCGCCATCTTCTCTCACTCGCACGAATGCCAATCCCTTAGCCCCATACTGAGCCACCAAATTTGCTAAATCTCCACCTGGCTTGATCCGCACATTGGAAATCGCATCGTTACCATTGGGAATTGCTAAAGCTTTAATGATGCCACCAGCTTTAATTGCACCTGAAAAAACCTTAAAACCAGAATCGCCAAATAGGTCAGAAACATCCACCAGTTCTAGCCCAAATCTGGTATCGGGTCGATCGCACCCATAACGATCCATTGCTTCTTTGTAGGTGATTCTAGGAATCTCAGGTATTTCAATCCCCTTAATTTTGCGGAAAATATGACGAAGTAATCCTTCATTTAACTGCAAGATCTGCTCTTGGGACATGAAACTCATTTCCATATCCAACTGAGTAAACTCTGGCTGACGGTCTGCTCGCAAATCTTCATCCCGAAAACATCTGGCAATTTGATAGTAGCGATCGCAACCACCCACCATTAATAACTGCTTAAAAAGTTGGGGCGACT
>JBBRVV010000064.1:0-8467 GCA_038246525.1 Pseudanabaenales cyanobacterium | reverse complement strand
CCACAAAACTGGATCGGGATTAAAGGGCAGAATCCAAATTCCAGGCGACAAGTCGATCTCGCACCGCTCGCTGATATTGGGTTCCTTAGCAGAGGGGATCACCACGGTTTCGGGATTACTGTTGGGTGAAGATCCGCACAGTACGGCAGCCTGTTTTCGGGCGTTAGGCGCAGAAATTAGTGAACTAAATGCCGAAAAAGTAATGATTAAGGGAATCGGCGGTCATTTGCGCGAACCGTTAGATATTTTAGACGCGGGCAACTCTGGCACCACCATGCGCTTGATCTTAGGGATTTTAGCCAGCCAACCAGGTAAGTTTTTTACAATTACAGGCGATCGCTCACTACGATCTCGCCCCATGTTACGGGTGACCCAACCTCTGCGCTCAATGGGGGCACAAATCTGGGGTAGAGAAGGTGGTGGTAAGGCACCTCTGGCAGTAATGGGTAGCCAACTAAGCCCAATTCATTATCATTCTCCGATCGCTTCGGCACAGGTAAAGTCTTGTTTGCTATTAGCAAGTTTATTTATGACTGGTGAAATGATCGTCACCGAACCAGCGCGATCGCGCGACCATAGTGAAAGAATGCTCAAGGCTTTCGGTGCAACTGTCAAAGTCGAAGAAAATACGGTATCGGTACAGGGTGGGGCAAAACTCACAGGACAAAATATTATTGTGCCTGGCGATATTAGCTCGGCGGCTTATTGGCTAGTGGCGGCAACAATTGTGCCTGACTCTGATCTAGTAATTGAAAACGTGGGGATCAATCCTACCCGCACTGGCATCTTAGAAGTATTGCTGGCTATGGGCGCGAAAATTGACCAAGAAAACTATCGTGAAGTAACTGGTGAACCTGTGGCAGATCTGCGAGTGCGATCGGCTCAATTGCAAGGAGTTGAAATTGGCGGTGCAGTAATTCCTCGTTTGATCGATGAGATTCCGATCCTAGCAGTGGCAGCAGCTTGTGCAGCAGGGAAAACAATCATCGGTGATGCCTCTGAGTTGCGGGTGAAGGAAAGCGATCGGATCAGCGCCATGGTCACCGAACTTTTGAAAATGGGAGTAGACGTAAGTGAACGTACCGATGGGATGGAAATTGTTGGTGGCAAAGGGCTAAAAGGAAATACGTTGCAAAGTTATGACGATCATCGGGTGGCCATGAGTTTAGCGATCGCCGCTCTAGTTGCAAAGGGTGATTCTGAAATTACTAATATCGACTGTGCCAGTATTTCTTACCCAACTTTTATTCCAACCTTAATTCAAGTCTGCGGCCCTGATCCAGAAATTGATTGTTAATAAGTTAATTAGCTTTAAGCCTAGACAACTCACAGACTGTGCAATGGTAGATAAGGCGTACAGTATAATTTTTGGGAGTTCAATTTTTTTGCACCAAACCAACCCATGAACGCGCTACGAAATTCCTTTGGTCGGACAGAGACACGGCGATTACAAGAATTGCTTCCGCCTGAGCTTCAAGCTTGGGTAAAGATCATGCCTGCGGATGGGGTGCGACCAAAATTGATCGCCAGTGAGGAAGCAGGAAGAGATGAAGTAGTAGTTTTGCTGGATATGTTGCGCTGGGAGCGTCTGGCAGAAGATCAAAGAAATTTACTGTTCTGGCACGAGACGGCAAAGATTCAAAACGATACAGTTTCGCGTGATGGTTGGGAGGTAGCTGCCCTAGCGGTAGGTTTGGGTGGGGCAGTAGGTGAACTGTGGGTACAAAATGGCTTACTGTTTATGTTGGCGCTAGGTGTGTGTGGCGTAGCAGGTTTTCAGCTTTGGCGGCGGGGTACAAGTAAGAAAGATGTGCGTAATTTAATCGAGGCAGATCAAGGGGCGATTCGCCTGGCAGTAAGAAGTGGCTATGCTTTGCCCACTGCCTATCGTAGTTTGGGTAGTGTCTTAAAAATTTTAGCAAGCGAAGCAGGTAAAGGACGCAGCCGCTCGATTTTAGAAGCCCGCATTAATGCTTTACGCACCGATGCCCAGCGAGCCAAGCGCAAATATGAAGGCGAGAAGGTGTAAGCCCAGAAGATTAAGGCTTAAAACTTAAATTTGGCAAAGTAATCACCAAAATGTCATAGCATTTAGCAAGTTCACTTTATGATTGCCTTAAATGCTGGAAAAACTGCGGTTCAAAAAACTGAATTTACTCTGCTGGATATTAACCTTTCTCCTATTCTTTACAGGATCAACTCTTCCTGTCCAGGCTGCCTTACCCTATAAAAGTGCAATCAAAGATGCTCGTACCCTGCTGCGAAACGCTTTACCAATTCAAAACCTTGCCATTCGGGATTTGCAGCTTCGCCTAGAAAAAATGCCCCGTCAGGCAAATCTGAAACAATGGGGTAATTTGCGCAAAGAAGTAGAAGTAATTGCCCAGGTGGTAAACCAGAACAACAGTGAGATTCTCAAGGATATTGCTAAATCAACATCAGGTAAAGAGCTTTTAATCCAACTAGGACAATCTTTGCAACCGCTCCAAGAAGCGATCACTACCAAAAATCGTAATCTAATTAAGCCTCTCTCCGAAGTAGCCCTAGAATATGTTGGTGAACTTGAAGCGCTGATGGTGAAAGATTTCCCCTTTGAAATTCCTGCTGTTTATAGCAATTTGCCGCAACTGAAGGGTAGAGCGATCGTCGAAATGGAAACCACTAAGGGCAAAATTAATTTAATTCTAGATGGCTACAATGCGCCGATTACCGCAGGACAATTTGCTGATTTGGTGCAACGTGGTTTTTATAACCAAATGGAATTTAGCCGCGCCGATGATAATTACTTTCTGCAAGCAGGCGATCCCCCAGGAGATGCAGATGGATTTGTAGAGCCAGATACAGGCAAGATTCGCACTATTCCGATGGAAGTAAAAGTTCCTGATCAGCAATTGCCTTTTTATGGCAAGACTTTTGCCCAGATGGGAACCTATCGGACTTTACCTACCCTACCTTTTTCTGCCTATGGCACTTTGGCGATGGCTCACCCCGATCAAAACGCAAATGGTGGTTCTTCTCAGTTTTTTATCTACTTATTTGAATCTGACTTGACCCCTGCGGGACTAAATCTAATTGATGGCAACTATGCTGCCTTTGGCTATGTATTGGGTGGCGAGACGGTTTTGAACAAAATGAAGTTGGGCGATCAGATCATTTCCGCCAAAATTACTGAAGGCTTAGAGAACTTGATTCTACCCGCACAAATCAAAAAAGCTGAGATCGAGACTAGCATGGAGCAGATGCTACCAGTAATCAACTTGATTAACAATTAAGCTTGAAAGCCTAAAATAGAGTTAATCTCAAAGGCTGGTGGATCAACAAGGGGAATTTAGGGAAGAACTGCTTCAGTTGCAAAAATTGTTAAGCGGTATTAGTTTCAGATCAGAATAATATCTTGAGCCTTACCAATTGAAGCGATCTTTCTCCCAATCTAATCTCCATTAATTGTTAGCCAACCAACCAGGATAAATTAATTCAGTTAGTCAGACAGTAAGCGTTCCATAATTACTTCCCAGTTCATGCCCTCTTCGATTAGAACGTCGATACTGCTAAGGCGATCGCGCAAACCCAACACAAACCGATTACTATCTGCTCCCAAGGATTCACAGGAAATCTGCACTGCTTCTAAATCTCGGTTAGTTAGACGAGCAAAGAAAGCGGTAAGGATACCTGCCTCCACATAGCAACTAGGACGATTGGCGTTCTCTAACTGCTTGGCGTAGGGAGAATTAGTAGTTTTGACGATCAAATATCCGCGCTTTTGATGGGTAGCATCCAAGTCGATTTTGCCCCAGCCGTGGGTGTTCCAGCATTCCTGTAAACAATTCAGAAAGGTCGCCATGTCCATCTCTGCCAAGGAGATATCGTAGTAGTCGGTGACCGCATCCAAAAAGCGAGTGTAGAAATTTTTGCCCCACCATTTGCCACAGTTAACCAATACCAAGCGGGATGCCTGCCCAGTTTCCTTTTCAATCCCAGCATAGAGCGCAGAGATTAGGGTGTCAGGAATAGCAATTAAGCGATCGCCGCGCCGATTTTCTAGTAGTCCAATTTCTAGATCACCCCGCACATAGGTGTCATAGCCAAAATAATTACCAGGCAGATTTGGTTCGTCAAGCAGTTCAGCTACTGAAATCATAATTTTTTAGGCTGCTTTTAAGTAATAAGAGTTAGGCAAAAAGAGTCAAGCAACAAGAGTAGTTTTTGCCTGATTGAGAAAGGGATTTAGTAGTTCTAGCTGAGAGCGGCTCAATTCTTTGTTAAGCACTTTGGTGAAAAGACCATACATTGCTTGATTTAGGGATTGAGTTTCTTGTAGAGTTGCCACTTGACCCAGCCATTTCAGTAGACGTTGATCTACTAGGGCTTGATCTTGCATTAGCATTGCCATGGCACTATAACGGCAAACTAAGGATAGCTGCTTAATTGCAGTTTCTAGCTGCTTAGTTTCGGTATCAGGCATTTCGGCCTCTAACTGATTTGCTACCAGTTGCAAAAATGAGATCTCGCGATCGCGCAAGGTTCGATAAAGACTAAGTCGATCAGGCAAAGAATTAATGAATGACTCTAGGGCTGATAAATCATCGGCTTTTAGGTAACGATCCTGGGCTTGCTCAATAATGGCTTTAAGTTCGACGTTCATGGGCAGAAGTTTATGCGTCTTTCTTTTAAGGCTACACTTTTTTGGTAGCGAAACCTAAAGTAAGTTAAAAAACTAAACCTAAGGAACAAGTTTGAATCATGACTAAGCGATTTTGCTAATCAAAACAATTAGCACGAGGATGGATTCAGCCAAAACCAATTTATCTTTGAAATGGCAGTACTAAAAAAATTGAGAAATATCATCTAAAAAGTTTTCTAGGGTAGCTTTTTCGGGTAAAGCAGAGTTTTTTGAGGAAAGCATATTTTCGCCTAAATTGACTGCTACATTTGCCCCCGTGTTTGACCAAGCAATAGTAGCAAAATACTGTTGTACTGAGATCGCCCAAGGGTGAACACTTTCTACAATCTCTGTGTCATCCCAATTGACACTTTGCCAAAATACCTGGACAGACTTTTTACCTAGCTGTAAACTTGAACTCTTGAGCTGGCTAGACATTATTTCAACATTTCCCCGCCCTGTAGGCGCTTCTCAATATCTTGGCTAGTTGCTCCCTCGTTCATCCAAAAGGCAGCCGCATCAATCCGATTATTACCGCCAAGTAAGAATTTACAGTAATTTTCGCCCATTGAATAGCACTGAATCTCAATGCAATCTAATTTTTTATTTACCAAATGAGTGAAGAAGCCTGAAAACAAGCCTGCATAAAGATGGCAAACTGGCTTACCCACATCTCCTAGGGTTCTGGCTACAGCAGAGTCATAAACACTGATAAACATGAATCCTTGCTTGCGATCGCTCATATCAACACTAAAACGTCCCCAACCTTGGGCTGCAAGCGGCCACCACCAAGTCTCTAATAAAAAGGGCAGATTAGTCTGACGGATATTACTGCCGTAGTCTTGCTCAAACCACTTGCCAAAGAATTCACCATCTTTTTTTCCCCACTCAGCGCCAATCGTATACATTACCGCTGCCGAAGCACTGCCCACCTCTTCTTCTAGCCCTTCTTGCAAGCCAATAATGAAGTCCTCGGTGGTCAAGATATTGCGAAGTCCGTTCCAATCAGTCAGCACCCCTTGTTCAGGATCTGGCTTAAAGAAATCTTGTAGACTGTAATGGTTATTTTTGCGTTTACGCCCATTGGTAATAATTTGACTGACAACGCGATCGGTAGTAGCAACCATCTTGATCTTTCCCCTAAATCTATTTATTAAATAATATTGTGACTCAGAAATGACCGATTAGGGGCATAAAATCCATAAATGTGCAACTGCGTTTTATACTGCGACTGGCAAAGAATGAGTTAAATCAAAGATGAAAGGCATAATCTTGGCAGGAGGCTCTGGCACACGTCTCTATCCAATCACCCAGGTGGTGAGCAAACAACTGATGCCAGTTTATGACAAGCCGATGATCTACTACCCGCTTTCGGTATTGATGTTGGCGGGGATTCGACAAGTTTTGATTATTTCTACGCCGCAAGATTTACCTTTGTTTCAGCTTCTGCTCAAGGACGGCAGTCAATGGGGCATGGAATTTAGCTACTGTGAGCAGCCCCGCCCTGAAGGTTTGGCACAGGCATTTATTTTGGGCAAGGAATTTATTGATGGTCAGCCTGTCTGTTTAATTCTGGGCGACAACATTTTCTATGGACATGGCTTACAGCAAATTTTGAAGCGATCGGCAAATCTGCAAAATGGTGGCTTAGTATTTGGCTATCGAGTGAATGATCCCCAGCGGTATGGCGTGATTGAGTTTGATAGTGAAGGGATGGCGATTAGCTTGGAAGAGAAACCCTTCCAGCCCAAATCAAATTATGCAGTCCCAGGTTTATATTTTTATGATCACTTGGTGAGTGAGTATGCAGAGCAGCTTAAGCCTTCAGCTAGGGGAGAATTGGAGATTACTGACTTAAATTTAGTGTATTTACAACAAGGGAAAATGCGGGTAGAAATTTTGGGGCGAGGCTATGCCTGGCTAGATACAGGAACCCACGAATCCTTGCATCAGGCTGCCAACTTTATCCAAACCTTGGAGCAACGTCAGGGCTTGAAGCTTGCCTGTGTGGAAGAGATTGCCTACGGACAAGGCTATATTGACCAACAACAGCTTTTGAATTTAGCGAAACCTTTGGCAAAAAGCAGCTATGGGCAATATTTAGAAAATATCTTAAAACAAGAGCGTTTTGAAACGGGATATTGAGAAAGAATTCTGCCGCAGGTAATCAAAAGCTTGCAGGAAGGCTCAAGCTCTCCTTTTAATCTCTGTATTTAGAAGAAAGATCGCTCCATAATGCGATGCTAAATTTTTTACTTGACAAGTTCTCATTTTGAGAGCATAATAATGTTCAATTAACAGAATACTTTGTCTCTAAACCATACTCGTAGACGCAAATTATATGAATAATCACTCTGTATGCACGTTATCTCGGAAAAGGCATTTCGTAAATTCATTAAAAACTATCCTAACTCTAAATCCGCTCTAAATGATTGGACTAGGACGGTTCGCAAAGCAGCCTGGCAACATATTTTTGATGTAAAGAAAATCTATCCATCTGCCGACTCTGTTGGGAATTTCACCGTATTCAATCTAAATGGCAATAAATATCGATTAATTGTGGGCATTGATTACGAAGATCAAATTGTTTATATTAAATACATCCTTACCCACGATGAATATGATTTAGGAACCTGGAAAAATGACCCTCGCTATTGATAAAGAAGTATATAAAAATCTGTTAGCTGAGACTCTGCCGCAACTGATTACCACCGAAGCAGAAAATGAACGGGCTTTGGCTATTGTCGAAGATCTCTTGGCAGTTAAAGATCGAACATTAGAACAAAAAAAAATCTTAAATCTTTTGGTGGTACTGATTGAGAAATTTGAGGAAGAACATTACTCCTTGGGAGAAACCACGCCTCAATCGATTTTATTGCACCTAATGGAAGCCAGGAATTTGCGGCAAACAGATCTTGTGGGCATAATTGGTTCGCGGGGAGTTGTCTCTGAAGTTGTGAATGGAAAGAGACAAATTAGTAAAAGCCAAGCGAAGGCATTGGGTGATTTCTTTTATGTTGATCCAAGTTTATTTCTGGATTTTTCAACTTAGTAAATCTGATTCTGAATGGCTCAATTTTTAACAATTTTGGCGCTAGGCTAGATGTGATTGGATCGCTGAAGTCTGGGGCTAGGGCGATTTCCGACAATTTGGCGTAACAAGCTAATGCTAAACTCAAGATCGTCCTTTTTATTGCCTAAATATGGCTGCGATCGCTAAACTACTCATTGCCAATCGAGGTGAAATCGCCCTGCGGATATTGCGTACCTGTGAAGAAATGGGGATAGCCACGGTAGCGGTGTACTCTAGTGCGGATCGTAATTCCCTGCATGTGCAACTAGCAAATGAGGCAGTCTGTATTGGCGATGCTCCTAGTAATAAGAGCTACCTAAATGTGCCGAATATTATTGCGGCAGCGCTCACCCGTCATGCTACCGCGATTCATCCTGGCTATGGATTTTTATCCGAAAATGCTAGATTCGCAGAAATTTGCGCCGATCACAACCTCACTTTTATTGGGCCAAGTCCAGCCGCAATTATGGGTATGGGCGATAAATCTACTGCCAAAAAAACGATGCAGAAAGCGGGCGTTCCGACAGTGCCAGGCAGCGAGGGCTTAGTAGATTCAGAGGAAATAGCTCTGAAAATTGCCGATAAAATTGGCTATCCCGTGATGATTAAAGCAACAGCAGGCGGTGGCGGGAGGGGAATGAGGTTGGTACTGAGCAGTTAGGAATTACCTAAACTCCTGAAAGCTGCTAAGGTAGAATCTGATGACTCATTTGGTAATGGTGGGGTGTATGTGT
>JBBRVV010000063.1:0-8561 GCA_038246525.1 Pseudanabaenales cyanobacterium | reverse complement strand
TTGAACTTAGAGTTAAGCGATCGCGATGGCTATACTACTAATCTGAGAATGCCAATGCGACAAGAATATAAACGCATTCGACCTGGAGATATTGCTTGTTTACTGCTTCTTTCCAATGATCCGAGTTTCAATCGAGTGAGTAAAATTACCAGCGATGCCTATTTGCCGCAGTTACGAATTTGGGTAGGAGATTATCCCTATTTGCGAAAAGACCTATTTGAGAATCTCACTCGCTACATCTTAAAACGAAATCAAGGTTAAGCTAAATTTAAGTTAAGTTATCTGGATCTATGCCAAGTCCTCTTAGATATCTAGCTAATCCCTCAGCCTTCAATCTTTCCTGCTCTGCTTCGCTAAGATAGCGATCGCCATTTTGATCGAACCAGCTTAGAACTTCTCTTTGTAATGGATCATTAGGTAAAACACATCGCCCAATTCCCAAACTAATTCCTTCTAGCCAGTAGGGTTCACCAGATTTTAGTTGATAAGCGTCATTCACTAATTCATAAACTTCAAAAGGTAAATGTTTGTCTCGCCGCCAAAATTCGGGATTATAAATTAGATAGTATTCGATTCCTAGCTTCCGATAGATCTCTAACTTGCGGTCATATTCTCCACCAGGTGTATGGGAAACTACTTCAATCGCTAAAATCGGTGCTTGATTATTTAACTCTTCCCAAACCACATAGCTGCTACGAGATTTTCCCCGTTTGCGCCGCTCTACCCCTATACTCAAAAATCCATCAGGAATTATCGGAATTCTAGGATTTGAGCCTACAGTGTGATAGATGCCCATATCTACGCCAAAATACCAGTCGTTGCGATCGCGCCACAGATAGTCCAGCAGAAATAGTAGTACATTCGGCACATAATTTTGATCTTCGTTATCCACAGGTGTGTCGTCTGAATCTGGTAATTCTTCGCTACTAGGAAGACTATTAGGAAGATATTTTAGGTCGATTTGTAGCATCGGTTTAAGCTCAATTGTCCTAGATGAGAATATTGTAAGCGATCGCCTTTATTTTTGTTAATCTGAGGCTAAGAGTGCTTCTTTGAGTTTAACTAGCTGTTGCCTTACACTTCCATTTTGTAAGAGTTGTTCGGTTAATAGCAATCCTGCTGCTATATTCTCGCTAATGCCGCTACGCCAAAGATAAAATCCACCATTCCAAATTAAGGATTTCTGTAATTCTGTAGCTTCACCTGCCAAGACCCTTTGGGTTTGCGCATTCAATTCCTCTAGAGATGTAAATCCTACATCAGCACCCTCTAAGTTATAGTCTCTTGCATGAATAATCAAACGTTCGCCCGCTAATGACAAGATTGTGGCGCGATCGCGTGGCAGTTCACAACTTCCTTCTAAGCCTTTAACTGTAGTGTATTGCTCAATTCCATGTAGGGCAAATGTGTCAATCATAATCTGTTCTGTTGGAGGATGAACAAAGCCACAAGCAATATGTTTTTTACCGCTGTAGGGTGACCAAATTAGTTCCAAAGTAGCTAAAGGTGGGCGTTTACCAATTTGATCGCGAAAAGGTACTAATGACTGAGCTAAAGGAAAATGATCGGGAAGATAGACAAAGCCAATTCCAGTATTAGCCAAAAGAGATTGAATTGAAGTTAGGCTCAGTCCCTTCCAATCTATTCCTAAACCCTGCCAAACTTCCAAGAGCGAAATTCCATACTTGGTCGGCATTCTTTCACCACCATGGAGTAACACATGACCTCCAGCCGCAGCTAATATTAGGGCGATCAGTGGACTTATCGGTGCAGTGCGATCGCGTCCATCATAGGGAGAACCCAATACGATTACTTCCTGTTCAATTGGCGGAACTCGACTTCCTAACAAATTATAGGCATCCAAAAATCCTGCCATTTCGATTCCAGTAGGACGCTTAATCCTGTGGGCAATTAAAAATGCGCCGATTTGGGCAGGTGTGGCTTCTTGTTGCAGCATTAAAGTCAAAGCCTGTGAGGCTTCTGGGCGTGATAGAGCCTTGCTAGTATGTTCGCCACTACCCACCTTCCGCAATAGCTCTCTAAATACTTGACTCATAATATTCCTTCGTTATTTGGGGGCTAAAATTCTTTCATGTTCGGCAAAAATATGATGCAATGCAGCCAATTGCTGAGCCACATCTTCAGATCTTACGCACATTCCTTCGGTAAGGGGTCTGTGCCCCAAACGCCTTATTTACGATGTTTCGTTTATTTCTTGCCTAAGTTGCTACAGGTATATTGCTACAGGTATATTGCTGAAGATATATTGCGAAAAATCTATTTCGCCAAATCATTTAACATTTTATTCGCTTCTTCTCCATCTGGATTATATTTGAGGGCAGTCGAAAAGCAGTTTTTTGCCTGTTCAATTTGGTTCATTCGCAACAGCAAATTACCATGATTAAGCCAAGCTTCGTAGGCATCGGGTCTAAGCTTAATTGCGATTTCAAATGCCTGACTCGCTTCATGGAAACGCTGCATTTTTGATAAGATACAGGCTTGATTATACCAGGCGAGATAGTACTTAGGCTCTAGTTTAGTTGCTTCGCGGTAGGATTCTACTGCATCAGTTAATCGTTCCAGCTTAGTATAGATTGTGCCTAGATTATTCCAGGTCTGTGCCCATTCAGGACGAAGACTCAACACTGCTTGATAGGAATTCAACGCTTCAGGATATTGACCTAATTTGCGATGAATATTTGCTTTATTATTCCAAGCTTCAAAAAAGTCTGCTTTAGCATGAATTGCTCTTTGAAAGGATTCGAGCGCTTCTTGATAACGACCCATTGCCACTAGGGAAGAGCCACGATTGTTCCAGGCGGGATGGTACCTGGGCTTGTGGGTGGTAGCTTGGTTAAAACTGGTAACCGCTTCGGCATAGCGCCCCAGAGCGTGTAAAGAGACACCTCGATAGCTCCAGGTCTGATAGTAATCGGGTTGCAGGGCGGTTGCTTGATCATAGGCAGCGATCGCTTCACGGTGTTTTCCTAGCTTGCGCCAGGCAGTTGCTAGTTGATGCCAGGCTTCAGGCTGCTGAGGATCGATTTTGAGTGATTGATTAAACAGCGGAATTGCTTGCTGATACTGCTTATTAGCCATTAACTGCATTGCTTGATTAAATCTGTCTCCATCAATTGTGGCTTCAGTATAGTCAGCCGCATCTCCCATAAAAATCTCAGTGATCTCTTGATCGATTGAATTTAGGTCAACCGCGCCAGAGCGCGTGGGATGATTTGAGGGATATACCTGATCTATACTCATAATATTTGGTTACAATTTCTTTTTTAGATTAAAGCCACTAAGGGCAAAAGTGGGCAAATTATTAGACAAATTATTGAAAAAATTATTGGGCAAATTGGCAGAAAAATAAACAGCAGAAAAATAAACATAAGTCTTAACTGCGAAAGATTAACTGCGTAAAATTACCCGAAATTTCTCTTCCAAAACTTCACGGATCTGCTGGTGGACGGGCTGAATATCTACATCGGTAAGAGTGCGATCGCCTCCCCGATAGACTAAGCGGAATGCCAAGCTACGGCTACCCTCTGGCACACTTTCACCTAAATACTGATCGAACAGAGTAACAGATTCCAGTAATTCGCCGCCAGAATGTTGGATTGAACGCTTTAATTCCGCCACCGAGACTTTGATCGGCGCAAAAAGGGCCAGGTCGCGATCGCTACTAGGATAGCTAGAAAAAGCCTTAAAAATTGGAATTGAGCGTCGATCAATTGCCTGCATCAACTGATAGAGATCGAGTTCAAAGCCATAGAGTTGATCTGGTAGTTCTCGTTCCGCACATAATTGGGGATGCAGTTGCCCAAATGTACCCAAGCGTTCTCCTGCAATCCAGAGCGAGGCAGTACGTCCTGGATGTAAGCGCTCATCTCTTTGATCTGGTTGATATTCCACTTCAATTTCAAACCGTTGGAAGAGATTCTCTAGCAGCCCTTTTGCTTCATACCAATCAATCGGACTAGAGCGATGTTGCCAGATACCTACAGTTGGATCGCCACCAAAAATCCCCGCAATATTATCGGTTTCCAAACTGCCATCTTCGTCGCAATTAAATACTCTTCCCACCTCAAAGGCTTGCAAGCAACCATTCCCTTGACTGAGATTAAAAGCAGTTGCATCAATTAAACCAGCTAGTAAATCGGTACGCATCGCACTGTATTCAATTGCCACAGGATTTGAGATTATCACTTGACTTGCGCCAGTAGGCGGACAGAGAGAATTGTGTAATACCTCAGTTAAACCCAATCCCCGCAAGGCTTCGCGCACTTGACGCAAGATATAAATGTCTACAGATAAGAAGCCTAATTCGGTTCGTTCTGGTAGGGTTTCAATAAACTTGTCATAGCCAAAGATTCTCGCTACTTCTTCAATTAAATCGATTTCGCGCTCAATATCGCCATAGCGAAAGGGTGGAACCTGCACTTCCCACTTAAAATTATTAGGCGAATGATCTAGAGTTCGCAATTGGAAGGAAAGAGATTTCAAAGTTTTTTCTACTTCTTGAGGAGTTAGAAAGGCACTAGAACCATCAGCTAATTCCACTTCGCCTAAAACTTGCCATACTCGCTCTAAAGAAAGTTCGATTTTGCACTCAAATGATTGTCTGGTATCAGCGATCGCTTGTTCGGTTGCTTCTCCACCAGCAATTTCTAAAATCAACTGAATCGCGCGATTGTAGGCAATTTCTAAGCCTGCTTGATTTACACCTCGTTCATATCTAGCGGAGGCTTCGGTTCTCAATCCTTGGGCACGGGCAGATTTGCGAATAGTTGCTTGATCAAACAAAGCCGCTTCTAATAAAATATTTTGGGTCTTCTCATTTACTTCAGTTTCTTTGCCACCCATTACTCCCGCGATCGCTATTGGTAAATCTTGGGAAGTAATAACTAAATTCTGAACTGAAAGATGACGTAAATTTCCATCCAAAGTAGCCAAATGCTCATCAGATTTGGCGAATCTCACATCTATGCTGAAATTCTCTGCCAGAGTATCCGCATCAAAGGCATGGAGTGGTTGTCCCCATTCCAATAGTACATAGTTAGTAATGTCTACAATATTGTTGATTGGACGCATCCCTGCTGCCTGCAAACGTCGCTGTAACCATTGGGGTGAATCAGCAATTTTAATCCCACGAATTAAGGTGCCGCAGTAGGCAGGACAAGCTTTAGGCTCGGTTACTTTCAGCCAGTTGGCTTGGGTTTTTGGCATAGATGTTGGATTAGCGATCGCTAAATTTAATTTCCCGCCTGTAATCGCGGCAACTTCCCGCGCAATTCCCACCATACTTAAAGCATCAGCACGGTTGGCAGTAGAGGTGACATCTAGCACCACATCATCTAGCCCTAGTAACGGACGCACATCCGCACCCAATTCTGGCTCACCGTCAAATTCAAAAATTCCTGGCGATTCTTTTTCTAATCCCAATTCTGAAAGCGAACAAATCATCCCCTCTGACTTTTCACCCCTAAGTTTAGTTGGGCGTAGTTTCAGATTAATGGTGGGTAAAAAAGTGCCAATAGTCGCCACTGGCACATACAGTCCTGTTCGAGCATTGGCAGCACCACAGACGATCTGAATTGGTTCAGCCTGACCTATGGCAACCTGACATACTTGCAATTTATCCGCGTTGGGATGACGTTCTGCTTGCAAAATCTTCCCTACTACTACCCCATCTGCCCAGGTACGACGATCTTCGATCGACTCCACCTCAAACCCTGCCATAGTCAGTGCCTCTGCTAAGGGTTCGGGTGCAAGCTCAAATTCCACCAGTTGTCGTAACCAATTCCAAGAAATACGCATCGCCGTCCAGATTGTTAGGGGTGAATCTGACTAATCCTATCAAATTTGACAATTTCTAACTACAAAGGTTTATTTTCCCGTGATAAACGTCTAATCAATAGGTGCGCGGGGCTAATATTAACAGTAATTAACCCCATAGATTTTGGGTTGGAGCTAATCAGTATTGATAAGGGCTGTTTAAGATAGGGGTAAGAGAACTTTGAAAGTGCTTCCTTTTCCTAAGTTACTTTTGACTTGAATGGTTCCTTTATGCCTTTGGGTAATCGCCTTGGCAATTGCTAAGCCTAAGCCTGATCCACCTGTGCTACGGGAGCGATCGCTATTTACCCGATAGAATCTTTCAAAAATTTTTGGTTGATCTGCTTCTGCAATTCCAATCCCGTTATCCTGAATTACTATCTCTGCATGATGCTCATGGCTTAAAAGTGTTACTTCTACTTTTCCAGCTTGATTTGTATAACGAATGCCATTAGTGATTAAGTTTGAGAAGAGTCGATATAGTTGCTCTTCATTGCCTACGATTATTAGGAATTGATGTTTGGATTGATGTTTACAGGTATTTAAACTAAGAGAAATTTCGTTGCCGACTGCTAAAGATGATAATTCTTCAATTAAATCGCTAAGAATATCGTTCAAGCAACAGGGTTCTAATTTTACTTCCAACATATTTAGATCCATACGGGAAAGTAGCAGTAAATCTTTTACCAGTTGGGAAATTCGATTATTTTGCCGCTCAATTGTTTTTAAGGTGTCTCTTGCATCTATCTCTGACAGAGTATCCATGCGTAAAACTGATTCGGTAGTGGCTTGAATGGCGGCTAAGGGAGTGCGTAACTCATGGGCAGCATCGGCGGTAAATTGCTGCATTTGTTGGTAAGAATTGTAAACGGGTTTCATCGCTTTATCTGACAACCACCAGCCCGCAAGGCTTGTAAAGATTAGGGCGATGGGTAATCCTATAACTAGGAGTAGTTTGGAGTAGAGTAAGTGCTGTTCATAATCATTGAGCGATCGCCCAACTTGAATATATCCCCAATCCTGGTTGTTTGCGGTTTTGACTAAAAGCGAAACTTGATGGTAACGTTCGCCTTTTGCATCGGTTACGGTTTGCCATGTAGGTTGAAGCGGGATATTCCCTGTAGGATTTTTTCCGATGGTTGCAAGTAGAATGCCTGATAGTGAAGATAAGCGAAGATAGTAGCCTTCTTGATGCACGCCGCCTAAAATGTGACGATGTTTATTTGTTTGACAGCGATTGTCGGCTAAACATAGCTTTAGTAAGATCTTTTTGGCGAGGGGACTAATTTGAGTGGGGGTATCTAGTACAGGTTCGAGGGTATCGTGAATGGTACCTGCCACTGAGGTCAGTTCTCGATCTAATGATTCCCAATGGGCATGAGCCATTACTAGGTAGGAGCCAATTCCACTTAAGCAGAGGATAGTTCCCATTACGCCTGCATACCAAATGGCTAGGCGCGATCGCGCTTTAGAGAAGACCTGTTCTCGATTCATTTTTTAGCTCTCTCTTGCGCTTTAACATAAGCAGGATCATGCTCGCCGAAGGCAATAAATCTGGATTGCAAAGTAATGGGAAGTAAAAGAATATCTTCGTTTAGAACTATGGGTTTAATTTTTAACAGGTACATTTACGGAATATCCTGCATCTTTTAATCTTTGTAGCGAACTGTGATATTCCTGATCGGTGGTCTCAGGTAGCACGATCCAATCTTTTTTGCTGGTAGGGTCGCTTAGGCGGCGGATAGCCTTGGCTTCAGCAGAATTATCAGCTAACCATGCTTCACGGTCAAGTTTCTCAGCGATCGCCATTTTTATCCACTCACGGTCATATTCTTGGATTACAGCAAATTGATTGGGAGTTAATAGCGATTGCAGTTCAATCATATTTAATTCAGTATTCATCGTGATTGGGGTGAGTTACGACATATCTCTTAGTTTGTATCCTAGCCCATAGACTGTCTCAATCGAGGTAGTGCAGCCATGTCCAGCTAGTTTACGCCTGAGTAAGCGAATTTGGGCGGCAACCACGTTGCTTCCTGGTTCGGCTTGGGTCTCCCAAATTTGTTCGGTAATCTGTTCACGGCTAAGCACTTGATGGGGATGGAGCATGAAGTATTCTAATATCTGAAATTCTTTGGCGGTGAGTGGGATGGTTTCCACTTTAATTGAAATTGTAGAAGTGCTGTAGTTGAGGGTTAGATCGCCTACTTGCAGTTTTTGGGGTTGGAGTTGGGGCGATCGCCGATGTAAGGCTCTGACTCTGGCTAATAATTCGGCGGTGCTGAAAGGCTTAACCAAATAATCGTCCGCACCTGCATCGAGTCCTTTGACTTTATCTTCAATTTGGTCTTTGGCGGTGAGTAATAAGACTGGCAGGGAACTAGGTTTTTGCCTTAATTTTTGGCATAGTTGAATGCCTGAGAGTTTGGGTAACATCCAGTCAAAGATGCCTACTTGGTAATTTGTCCAGTTACTTTCCAGATAGTTCCAAGCTTCAATTCCATCCTGCGCCCAATCGACTATGTATTTTTCTTGGGCTAAGGTACGCTTAATTGCTGCTCCTAAGTCTGATTCGTCTTCTACTAAGAGGATTCTCATAAATTATCTATAAATATCTCTGCGATGACCAATTTTCACAGTTAGGATAAGTAGCTGTCGATCCTGAATGGTATAAATAATGCAGAAATCACCACTTCGGATGCGGTAAAGATTGTCTTCTCCTGCTA
>JBBRVV010000062.1:0-8710 GCA_038246525.1 Pseudanabaenales cyanobacterium | reverse complement strand
TTGGTTGATGTTTGCCATCATCCCCTTCATAAATAGCACCCGAATAATATCGGTTTCAGGCAGCATTAGCTCAGTTGCTAACTCATGCACTTTGATACTGTCTCGTAGCACTATCTTTGTGGGTTTTTCTACTACCACTTCTGCTTGATTGTTACGGCGATCGCGGAAATTACCTCGCTTTGCTTTACCAGGAGCGGCTGCCGATACAGGTACCGACGGTTTAGCCAATCTGGCTTTGGGTTTAGCGCTAGGTCTAGCCGTAGAAAGGTTCAGATCCGCTACTGAGGTATCTTCAAGCCCATCTTCATCCAATAAAATATCTTCATCATCTTCATCTACCACCTGTAAGTAGCGCTTAGGCTTCAGGCGAGCAGCTTTTTCCTTCAGCTCAATAACATCTTGCTCGTCTTCTTCTTTCTTAGTTTTCTTCTTGTTAATTCGCGGCTGGAGAGGACGATCCTTTAGCACCAATAAGTCGGGTGAATTAGGATCAGGTGGAACGGTAGCCGCATCAGCACTTCGATCAACTGTGCGATCGCGTCTTTCAGGTGCAGCAATTAAGGTACGGGTAGGAGGATTTGGCGCACGCAACACATGGGGGGTCTCAGTGGGTGCAGTAATGCCGCGCTCAAGTAATACCGCATCTTTAACGGGTCGAGGCTTGCTAGAGGGAGAGACTGGCTTGGGCTTATTATCTGGGGCTACACCGACTACCCGATTTGGCGCCTTAGGCTTTTCCAGAATTGGCTTGGGTGCACTTGTTCGACTTTCAGCCCTAATTTCAGATCCAGGCTCAGCTTTGACTTCAATTCTTGCCTCTGGCTTAACTGGGGCAGAAACCGTTGCTGCTGCCGACACATTAACAATGGTTTGGGGCTTTGCCGTAGGGCGGATAGGTGCCTTAGGAGACTTAAGTGCTTCGGGGCGAACGTCGGATTTAGGACTGATTTTTACTTTTGCCTCCTGTGCTTTAGGCTCAAGCATTTTAGACTCCTGAATTTTAGTATCGGGAGCTTTAGACTCTGGTGCTTTGGATTCTGGTGCTTTAAGTTCTGTAATAGGATCTGGCTTGAGACTAGAAATCTCTGGCTTAGGGATCAACTCTAATTTTATTTCTGGCTTAGCTTCTAACTTTGGCTCAGGCTTGATTTCAGGCTTGGGTTCAGGAATAGCTTTAGCTTCAACTAAATCTGGACGCGGTTCGGGCTTAGCTCCTAGTTTAGCTTCATGCTTAATCTCAGGCTTAACTTCTAAAATTGTCGTAGATGAAGATGGCAGATGAGCAGGTTTTTGGGCAGTAGGTTTATGGGCTAAGGGTTTCTGAGGAGCAATCAAGGCTTCAGCTTTTACTTCAGATTTTGTCGCAGGTGTGGCAGGCTTAGGCATGATTGGAGGATTTGCCGAACCATTGGCTGAGCTGATTGAAGAGCCGATATTAGCTGAACTAGGGGATGAGTTAGAGCCATTCGACGGTAGAGGAATAAGACTGGTTGGATTAGGCGGAGAGATAGATTGGACATTAGATGGAGGCTTAATCACAGTCAGGATCTGTTGTTTTGACTTGCCGTTGTCTGCCTCTTTACTGTCAGCTTTAATTTCAGGCTTGACCATCATGATCGTAGACTTTTTCTCGGATTTTTCTATCTTCTCTGTCTTTTCTCCACCATTTTTCTCTGATCCATGCTGGGGAGCATTAGCCCTAATCAACTCAGCATCAGCTTCTAACATACTGCTGCTATGACTCTTAACGGGGATGTTCAACTTTTCACAAACTGCCAATATATCTCTTGTCTCCAAACTCAATTCTTTTGCTAAATCGTAAACTCTGACTTTATTGCTCATTGACCTATAGTGCCTGATCGGTTGGATTAAATGTGGATGTTTACATAAAAGTTTCCTACTTGCTTTGATGGTAACTTTACAGTGCTAATGACACTGACATTCTAACTAATTTTACCCAGCCTGACTTGGTGCTACTGCACAACTGTAACTTTTAGTTATCAAATCTATCAATTTGGTTAGTTTTTAAGATATTAGGCTACAAGGCTATATGAAGGATTACCATTTTTAATTGAATAATCATAGCCCGACTCAGATTTCACCCAGAGTTTAGCTAGTGGCTGACCAGAAGTTGGCGTAATTCCTAATCTGGTCAAAATTTATTACGATTAGACTAAGTTACACTAAATCTAACTTCTATGCCCCGATCGCTATGACCGATGTACCCGTTTCTAGGATTCGTAACTTTTCGATTATTGCCCACATTGATCATGGCAAGTCAACTTTAGCAGATCGCCTACTGCAACAAACGGGCACGGTGGCATCTAGGGACATGAAAGCACAGTTTTTAGACAATATGGATCTAGAGCGGGAACGGGGGATCACAATTAAGCTGCAAGCTGCCAGAATGAGCTATCAGGCTAAGGACGGACAAGAGTACATCCTAAATTTAATTGATACTCCTGGTCATGTGGATTTTTCTTATGAAGTTTCCCGTAGTTTAGCCGCCTGTGAAGGAGCGCTGTTGGTGGTAGATGCCTCCCAGGGGGTTGAGGCACAGACTCTGGCAAACGTCTATTTGGCCATAGAAAATAGCCTAGAAATTATTCCTGTCCTAAATAAGATCGACTTACCTGGGGCAGATGCAGTTAGGGTTTCCAAGGAAATTGAAGAAGTGGTAGGACTAGACTGTACTCGGGCAATTCATGCTTCCGCCAAACAAGGAATTGGGATTAGCGAAATTTTGGAAGCGATCGTGGAATTAGTGCCGCCGCCTGCCGATACGATCGCTGAACCTTTACGCGCTTTAATTTTTGATAGCTACTATGATGCCTATCGCGGCGTGATTGTTTATTTTCGGGTGATGGACGGCTCAGTCAAAAAAGGCGATCGGATCAAATTTATGGCTTCTGGTCAAGAATATGAAGTCGATGAGTTGGGCATCCTGGCACCCAATCAAGTCAAGGTAGATTCGCTCCATGCTGGTGAGGTGGGCTACTTGGCGGCAGCAATCAAAACTGTAGAACACGCCCGTGTCGGCGATACAGTTACCAGTGCGATCAATCCAGCCCTTGAGGCTTTTCCAGGTTATGTAGAAGCCAAGCCAATGGTTTTTTGTGGGATGTTTCCCACTGATGCTAACCAGTTTGAAGATCTGCGGGAAGCGTTAGAAAAATTTAAGCTGAATGATGCCGCGCTCAATTATGAGCCAGAAACTTCTAGTGCAATGGGGTTTGGATTCCGTTGCGGCTTTTTGGGGCTGTTGCACATGGAGATTGTGCAGGAACGTCTGGAACGAGAATACAATCTGGATTTAATTATTACTGCGCCTTCAGTAGTTTACCGCGTCACCACAATTCAAGGTGAAGTTTTATTAATCGACAACCCCAGCAAGTTACCCGATCCCCAACAGCGCGAATTGATGGAAGAACCCTATGTGAAGCTGGAAATCATGACTCCACCTGCCTACACTGGCACATTGATGGAACTATGTCAGGCAAGACGCGGCACATTTAAGGATATGCGGTATACCACTCAAGAACGCACTACGTTGATCTATGAAGTACCATTGGCAGAAATTGTCACTGACTTTTTTGACCAAATGAAATCCCGCACTAAGGGTTATGCCAGCATGGAGTACCAGCTAATTGGCTATCAAACTAATGACCTGGTGAAGTTGGATATTCTGGTCAACGACGAACCTGTTGATTCTCTCGCCTGTAGTGTGCATCGGGATAAAGCTTACTATGTGGGACGCGCTTTAGTTTCTAAGCTGAAAGAATTAATTCCCCGCCATCAGTTCCAAATTCCTGTCCAAGCAGCGATCGGCTCCAAGATTCTCTCGCGTGAAAATATTCCAGCGATTCGCAAAAACGTCTTGGCGAAATGTTACGGCGGTGATATTTCTCGCAAACGTAAGCTGTTGGATAAGCAGAAAGAAGGAAAGAAACGGATGAAGTCAATCGGTGTGGTAGATGTGCCTCAAGAAGCATTCATGGCAATTTTGCAGCTCAATCAAGATGGTTAATTCCTTTGCTACGGAGATTCGATTTGCTCAGCATTTGTTAAACGCTTAACCGAGAGTTCAACATGACCTGCATCTGCTTCACAACCAATAAATTTCCTGCCTAAGGATAAAGCGGCAACTCCAGTTGTGGAGGAACCTGAGAAAGGATCAAAAACTAGATCACCTGAATTTGTACTTGCTCGAAGGCAACGGGAAACCAAGTGAATAGGCTTTTGGGTTGGATGCTTGCCATAGAGTTTTTCGTCTTTGCTAGGAGTAGACATTCGCCAGACATTTTTCATCTGTTTGTCACCATTTTCTGCTTTCATTTCATCATAGTTATATGTGTAACGCTCTTTCCCCTTACGCGCTTTGGTTGCCCACAGAATTAGTTCTGTTGCATGCGTAAAACAACGACAGCCAAGATTTGGCGGTGGTGCAGGTTTTTCCCAAATAATGTCATTGAGAATCCGAAAGCCAAGCTGCTGCATCGCAAATCCGACAGATGGATAAACATGGAGCGTACCTGTTACCCAAATAGTGCCAGTTGGCTTAAGCAGCCGATAACAAGCAGCTAGCCAAGCTTGATTAAATTCATGGTCTAGCTCAACCCCTTGGCTGCGATCCCATTCTCCCTTGTTTACCTTGACCATTTGACCAGCGACGCAGGTAATACCATCATTTGATAGGTTATAGGGCGGGTCAGTCCAGATACAGTCTACGGTTTCAGCAGGAAGCGAAGCCATGAGTTCTAAGCTATCGCCATAATAGAGGCAAGACGAGCCATCCCTAGACTTCCATGCTAAATCTGGTTTTGCTTGTTGGAGTTGTACTTGCATGACCATAGAATTTGTTTTTCCTAAAATATTGTCAATGGCAATTGATCCTAAGCTAAAGGCTAGAGCTTTCACTCAATCCTAAATGATTTAGATACTCAAGCAATAGGACTTACGCGCTAATATAGCTAAGAAAATTCAGAAACGATTTATGCGAGTTTTGGTTACTGGCGGTGCAGGATTTATTGGCTCTCACTTAATTGATCGGTTAATGGAGCAAGATCATCACGTTATTTGTTTAGATAATTTCTATACTGGCGTGGAGCGAAACATCCAACCTTGGCTGAACTCTGCCAACTTTGATTTAGTTCGCCACGATGTTACTCAGCCATTCTCTTCTTCTGCACAAATCGATCAAATCTTCCACCTTGCCTGTCCTGCTTCTCCTGTGCATTATCAAGCTGACGCGATCGCTACGGCAAAAACTAATTTTTTAGGCACATTGAACTTCTTAGAATTAGCACAAAAGCATAAAGCCCGATTTCTACTTGCTTCCACTTCCGAAATCTATGGCGATCCAGAAATCCATCCTCAAGTGGAGACCTACTGGGGAAATGTGAATTGTACTGGGATTCGTTCTTGTTATGACGAAGGAAAACGCATTGCCGAAACTCTCACCTTTGATCATCAACGTCAATTTGGTACAGATACTAGGGTAGTGCGCATCTTTAATACTTATGGCGCAAGGATGCTAGAAAACGACGGCAGAGTCGTGAGCAATCTAATTGTCCAAGCCCTTAGAGGAATTCCACTGACAGTTTATGGTGATGGCAGTCAGACCCGCAGTTTTTGTTATGTCTCAGACTTGGTAGAAGGTTTGCTGCGATTAATGGCAGGAGACTATTGTTTACCTGTAAATCTAGGGAATCCTGACGAGTATACGATCTTACAGTTAGCCCAAGCAGTCCAGTCCATGATCAATCCTGATACCGAAATTATTTATAAACCCCTGCCTCAAGACGATCCACGCCGCCGCCGTCCCAACATTGGTTTGGCTCAAAAATATTTGAACTGGGAACCAGAAGTACCTTTGGCTGAAGGTTTAGCCAAGACTATTTCCGACTTTCGCCAGCGATTATTAGGAAATAGGTGAGTTTTTGCAGACATTTAAAGCTAGGTTGAGTAGTGGCAAAAATCCTTGACATTCTGCGCTGACTGCTGATGTGAACAACGTTCCTACTGCCTAATCTTGTCGCTACCCTTATGCTCGACGTGCATCTGGTAAACCCTTAAACGCTTCTACTATCGCTAACTCGCTTATGTTTGATCAATCCCTTTCTTTCCATTCGACCAGAATGAAATGACCCTGAGAAAATCATATTGGCGCTATTTGGAATTTTATCCATCGATTCCTTATTTCCCTCTTCATCCTTTCCTTCTTAGGACTATCACTTATTGAAAGGTAAAGGAGTGCATCCAAATTGCCAACTGGGTGCGATTTCGCAAATTTAACTGACTGAGAATATTGGTAATGTGATTTTTAACCGTTCGGGGGGAAATATAGAGCTTATTGGCGATCTCCTCATTATTCGCACCCGTAGCTACTAATTTAACTATTTGTTGCTCTCTAGAGGTAAGTTGATCTAAATCAGCTGAGGAAATTTCGGAAATTTCTGGGATTCGGGCAATTACCTTTCTACCCAAATTCAAATCTAAGTGCATATAACCGCGATACACTGCCTGAATTGCAAATGATAATTCTTCGGGAGGAGTATTTTTTAGCACATATCCTGAAGCTCCATACTTCAATGCTTGGGAAATATATTCATCTGTGTCGTCAATTGTGAGAATTAAAATCTTAGAAGTTGGATAGCGATCGCAAATTTGTTTGGTCGCTTCTACTCCATCCATCTGCGGCATTTGAATATCCATTAGCACCACATCTGGCTGTAAAAGATCCACTTGAGCGATCGCAGTTTTGCCATTTTCTGCTTCTCCTACTATTTCTAAAGCTGGCTGATTCCCAAGCGCAAGCTTCAACGCACAACGAATAAAAGAATGATCATCTACCAGTAAAATGCGAATACTCATCGGAATTACCTAATTAGCTTTAGCAGCATAACCCTTTGGTGGGACTGGAATCAAGTGGCAATAGTCCTAGTTCAGTTTGGGACTTTAGTACTACTTCAATTTGGGACTTCTACTTCATGTGTTATTTGCTTTTCGGCTCTAGGCTGTAAATGTAGGCTGAAAGTAAAGAAATTGAGGTAAATCCGATGTCAAAGATTTTAGTAGTAGAAGATAGCAGAACCCAAAGGGAAATGATCGCCAATTTACTCAAGGCTAATCAATTTGAGATTACTACGGCTAAGAATGGTTTGGAAGCGATCGCTAAAGCTGAGTCATTTCAACCTGATTTGGTGATTTTGGATATTATTATGCCTGGAATGAATGGTTTTGAGCTTTGTCGTAAGCTGAGAGACAATCCTGCCACCTGGAACATCAGTATCATGTTTTGCTCTGCTAAATCCACTCTTGTTGATCGCCATTGGGGCTATAAACAGGGGGCGAATGCCCATATTGGTAAGCCTTTTGCTGAGTCAGAATTAATTGAGACTGTAAGAGAAATCTTAATCAGTAATTAGTTCTAGCCGATAAAAACTACTGAGTTAATCGATCAGGTTAGGTTTAGCTTCAGCAAAATAAACCTAAAGGAGTTGGTAGCTGTCTATACTAAGCTGTAGTCTTGATCAAAATGGTTACTCGGTTGGCGATGAAATTTAGTCGGCTTTGGTTAAGTGCTGGACTATTTAGCCTAGTTAGTTCTGGTGTTTGCCATCAAGTTCAAGCCCAAACTAATCAGCTACCAGGCAGTGTGATATTCGATCAGCCATCTTTGCCAATTCCAAAACCCGCCGCAAATGTAGCCCCTAATTTAATCCTAGATGGCACCACCAACTCAAGGATTCTAGATGGAAACTTAATTGTGCCAGGTACTAAAGATGCACTACGCGGCAATAATCTTTACCATAGCTTCGATCAATTCAATGTGCCTAGCGGTGGAGTTAGCTTTGGCTTAGGAGATTCGGGCCTAGACGGTAGCCGCGTTATCAATATCATCAATCGGGTTTCTGGCAATCAGCCTTCGTTCATAAATGGTGCAGTGCAGAGTCTAGTTGATTTTCCTAGAGCAAATTTTTACCTGTTAAATCCTAACGGCATTGTGTTTAGTGCCACTGGCAGCCTGAATGTGGGGGCTTCTTTTTTTGCTAGTACTGCCAACGCGATCGCTTTTAGTAATGGCGACATTCTTACTAGTGATAAGGCTTCTTTAAATTTCTCGATCGCTACTCCCAACAATTTACAGTTTGCGGTGGACACGCCTTCACCGATGATCAATCAAGCAAATCTGACGGTCAAGCCTGGGGAAAATATCACGCTGACGGCTGGCAGAATTGTAAGTACAGGCAGTTTGAATGCGCCTAATGGCTCGGTGGATGTGGCAGCGGTGCCAGGAAATAGTACGGTGGTTTTGCGATCGCCCACCGCAATTTTAGGCTTAGAGGTAAGAGCAGGTGTTTTAGTACCCCAATGGCAGGGAAATATTAGCAACCTCTCCCAGTTAGCGCAGTTACTCACAGGCACAAATAATCTCGAAGCAAATCGAGCAGTGGTGAATGCGGATGGTAGCTTACAACTAGTGAACGCCTCCGCACCCTTAGGTTTAAGTACTTTGCTCACGCCTACGGGTCAGCTAGATGTAAATGGTAGATTAGAGGTACGCCCAGGCGATATTGCCCTTAGCTCGGTCAGTGCGGGGGAAGCCAGAATTCTAGCCAGTAGGGATTTAGTGCTGCTAGTACCCAATCTGCAAACGGCGCGCAGTCTATTCTTGCGGGCAGAGAATCGGATTTTGTTACGCGATAGT
>JBBRVV010000061.1:0-8743 GCA_038246525.1 Pseudanabaenales cyanobacterium | reverse complement strand
TTTCGCTTAATTTCTCTAATAAAATCACCAATCTTTCTAAGCCAATCGCCCAGCCCACCGCAGGCGTATCACTTCCGCCCAATTCTGCTACTAGCCGATCATATCTGCCACCACCACATACTGCCGATTGCGCGCCTAAAAGATTTGACTGAATCTCAAAAGCGGTACGGGTGTAGTAGTCTAGCCCTCTCACTAATCGGGAATTGAGCCTAAATGGGATTTCTAAATCTTGTAATAACAATTGAACCGATTCAAAGTGAGTTTGGGATTCGATACTGAGATAATCTAAAATGCTGGGTGCTTCTTGGCAAATTGCCTGGGTTTTTGAGTCTTTACTATCGAGAATGCGTAAAGGATTGCGAATAAGGCGATCGCGTGAATCTGCATCTAAATCTTGCGCAAAGGGAGAGAAATAATCTATCAAGGCCTCACGATAATTGATCCGATCTTCGCTACTTCCCACTGAATTGAGGTCTACTACCAGATCATCTAATCCCAATTTCTGTAAAAACTGGATCGCGATCGCAATCACTTCTGCATCAACTCTCGGATCTTCACTGCCTAAAACTTCGATGCCTAACTGATGAAATTGGCGTTGTCTACCTGCCTGTGGACGCTCATAACGAAACATTGCGCCTGTATACCAAAGCCGTTGAACACTACCCTGGGCTTGGAGATGATGTTCGATATATGCCCTCACTGCGCCTGCCGTTCCTTCTGGTCTGAGGGTGAGGGAGCGATCGCCACGATCTTGGAAGGTGTACATCTCTTTACCCACAATGTCGGTGGCTTCACCAATTCCCCTGGCAAATAATTCGGTAGCTTCAAATAATGGGGTGCGGATCTCTTCATAGCCAGCTTGGGCAAGAATTTTGCGGGCGATCGCTTCCAGATGCTGCCAATAGAAAATTTCGGGTGCGAAAATATCACGGGTGCCACGCGAGGCTTGGAGAGAAGACATAGAGAAAAACCTGGAGGATAATTAGCGATAATTAGTGAATTGTAGGGCTACGGCTAAATCTTCTCCTTTGAGGAATTGAATCACCGTCTGAAGTTCATCTTTGGACTTCGCTACTACCCGAATCGCATCGCCTTGAATTGAGGGCTGAACCTTGCCACAATTATCTCTAATCGATTTGGAAATCTTTTTGGCAATCTCTTGATCGAGTCCTTTCTTTAATTTCACCACTTGCGAAACTCGACTACCGCTAATTGATTCGACTTTGCCATAATCAAAAATCTTGAGCGAGAGATTTCGCTTTGCTGCTTTTGCTGCCACAATATCATTCACGGCGGTAAGACTAAATTCGCTGTCAGTCTTAGTTGTGACTGATTCTTCTTCTAAAGTGATTTCAGTTGCGGTATCTTTGAGGTCATAGCGCGCACTGATCTCTCTTCTTGCTTGATCTAAAGCATTCACTAACTCTTGGCGATCAAAATCGCTCACAATATCAAATGAAAATGTCGCTGCCATAATTTAGTTAAATATTAATAATTTTTAGAGATTAAGTTAGATTCTAAAACAAATCACAGAATCCTTGATCTAGATCGATTTTCTCTAACACCTTTAAACCCCTGGGATGCTGGAGTTTGCGAAGAGTTAACCGCGCATCGTCCCTTACCCCCAAGTCTTCATCTTCCAAAGCGCCAACCAGAGCATCGATCGCTTCTTCATAGGTTTCCTGGTGATCAGGATCTTGCTCATTAAGATTAGAGGAGTCAGCGATCAGCAACTTACTCAATGCCCAGGCACAATTGCTGCGCACCGCATCTACTTTATCGGCTTGTAATGCTTGAACTACAGGAGCGATCGCTTGAGTATTTCCCAACTGCCCCAAAGCACTGGCTGCCCAAAGTCTTACTGCGGCAATATCAAAACGCAATGCCGAAATCAGTGGATTCAAAGCAGCTTGACTGCCGCAGGTTCCCAAAGCCCACACTACACCTTTACGCACATAGCCGTTCCAATCGGTTTGCAGTTGTCTGATTAAGTGATCTACTGCTTCAAGCTTAGGATTTCGTCCGATCGCGTAGGCGGCGCTAACCCGTACCAAGGCGCAGTCATCCGTTAGCAGGTAAATCAAATCTGGAATTGCTCTAGGTTCTTCGATCTCACAAAAAGCCCTTGCTGCCTGCATTCGCTCAAGAGTTACCTCAGATTTGAGCAAGCGTAACATTTCTTCAGGATCAAGTGGAGCCTGGGCAACATCTAAATCTTCCTGATTATTGGTAAGGTCTAAGCTTTCTTGCTCTTCATCTAGATCCAAAGGATCAAGCTCATCTAGATACTCTGGGTCTTCGGGGTCTAATAAATATGCTAATTCTTCTGCAAGCTCTGTTCCTGGTTGATCCTGTGGTTGAATTTCGGGCGCATTGTGCTCATGGTAATAGCCATAAGAAATCTCTCCAGCTTGTGCCTGAGCATCTAAGGGCGTATCAAGATTGGATTTCTGTCTTTTTTGATCTTGATTTACCTGATCTTGATTAGCTTGATCAAGGCTGATTTGACCAATGGCTACTGGCAATTTTGGCTGTTGCATAAAGTTAGCTTAACCCGCTTTGAAATACTATACAAGTCCAGAACCATCTCTGATCAAAGATCTAACCGCATCTCAGCCAAGAATCCGATTTGTTAGGGATTTGAGTAGCATCCCATAGGATTTTAGATCATGGTCATCCTGAAGTATCAACTTTATTTGGTCTCAACTACATAGCCTGAATTTAGCCTGCTAAAATAAAAGATGGAGTAGGCGTTAGTGGTTGCGGAGAGTTTGCCCTCTCTGAGGAAAGTCCGGGCTTCCCTAAAGACCAAACTGCTGGGTAATTCCCAGTGCGAGCGATCGCGAGGATAGTGCCACAGAAAAATACCGCCGTTAGTCTGAAGTAAATTCGGATGCAAACCTAGAACTAAATTTAAGTTTGTGATCAAGTTTGCCAGGGCTGCGGTAAGGGTGCAAAGGTGCGGTAAGAGCGTACCAGCAGAGTCGAGAGGCTCTGGCTCGGTAAACCCCAGTTGGAAGCAAGGCGAGAGAGAAATTAAAGCCGCTGGTCTTTCTAGCTTTAATGCTCGTGGTCTAAGGTGGGCTAGTCAGACTTGCCTCTAAAACTTGAATTGAGGTTGTCTTAATCTTAGATTAAGAGATCTAAGCAAGAATTTGAGCAAGAAGCTGTAGTCTTTTATACTTAGACGTGTGCCGCAAGAGGTGTTTGGCAACAGACATCCCAGATAGATAACCGCTCTTAGAACAGAACCCGGCTTATGTCCTGCTCCCTATAAACTTTATAATATCTCCCCAAGCAGTTGAATAGAAGTTTTTGGTCTGGTCTTACTCATCACCTTGCTCAGGTAATCTACTGTCCAGCCTGTCAGTGGTGGGGTAGGGCAATAGCTGGTACAACTTTTATTTGCTTAGGTGCAACTATTAGTCAACGCTTTATCTGGGAGCCTCAGCTTAAAGTCGGCACAACCGTGAATTGGGATATTGTGGCTCCCTACACTGCCAAGGTAGTGGATGTGGAAGCGACCAAGCGGGCAATGGAGGTAGCGCGAAAAGAGGTGCCGTTGCTGTATCAGGTGGATGCCCAAGCAACTTTAAGATCCAAAAAAAAGCTGGCAGAGTTAATTAGTTTTGGCGATCGCGCTAGGCTGCAAGTCGGGGTCGTACCATACTTTTCTACCAGTTGGGTTTCCTTAGATCTCCAGATCTATTTGCGCGCCTGTTCAGAAAAAACTTTACGACAAATTGAAGTAAGCGCGGGCAAGCTAGTCAGCCGATCAAATACTGCCCCTACTGATTTTCGCGATCGCCAAGTCTGGGAGTTGGCAAGACTAAGAGCTGAAAATCAATACAACAGCTTTAGTCAGAAGTTGACCGAGATCAGAGCGGATTACCGGCGCGCCCAACTAAGTTTAGAGCCAGTATTCACCAATGGCACCAAATCGATTCTGGGGTTAAGCGAACCTGAGTGGCAACAAACTAGATCTTTGAGTCATAAGGCTTTGATCGAGATCTTGGCAGGCGGGTTAGTACCAGGGCTACCAGCAGAAATGCGGCTCAATCGCATCCGTGACCGCAAGGCTATTACAGCCAGCCCAGAAAGCCTAATTGTCGCCGAAGTTATTTTGGATCGAGCACTTTTTCCGAATTTGAAGCCCGACCACTTAGCTACTGAGCAAATGACAACCCAGGTGGTCAAGTCGGTAGAACCCCAGATAATAACTTTGGCGGCAGGCACAATTTTGGTTAAGGCTGGCGATCGCTTAGGTGAGCGGGAATTTGCCTTTTTAGATACCTTGGGGCTAACCCAACGGCGCTTGAATATCACCGCAATTTCCTTAGTTCTAGTCGGCGTAGCAGGGGGGATGTTTGTAGTCTGGTTAGCGATCGCCTATGGCTCAAAGTGGCTAAAAATGCGTTTACGTTTGCCCGATCTGGCGACAATTGCCGTAGTAGCGATCGGGGTAACTATTACTGGCGTAACTTTGGGCGGAAATCTTGGGCTTGCAGCTCTACCTTTTATTCCGTTAGCAGCCGCAGGAATGATTTTAGGTAGTTTTTATGGTAATCGAGTCGCTACTCTTTCCACCCTAATCTTGGGATTTTGGCTGTGGTTGGGAATTGAATTAACCGCAACCGCCTATTTACCGATTATTTTGGGTGCAATCGTGGCAGCAGTTTTTACTAATCGTCCGCAAACGCGATCGCAATTAGCCATGATCGGTCTATTGGTGGCAGCAGTTCAGGCAATCAGCTATTTAATCTTGGCAAGCTTTTCAGGCAACTTGGTTACGCTGGCAATTATCTACTACGCTACTGGTGGTCTAATTTCTTCGATGGTGGCATTGGGGGCAATTCCTTATTTAGAGCAGCTTTCCTACTATCCCACGCCGATTCGGTTGGCAGAGTTAGCCAATTTGGATCGACCGCTTTTGCGCCGATTAGTTACCGAAGCGCCAGGTACATTTCAACATACTTTATTTGTGGCAAACTTGGCAGAGGCTGGGGCGCGTGAGTTAGGCGCAGATACTGCGCTGGTAAGAACAGGTACGCTCTACCATGACGTAGGCAAAACCCTGAAGCCTGAATATTTTATTGAAAATCAAATGGGACAGTCAAATCCCCATGATCTAATGGATGATCCTTGGCATAGCGCCACAATTATCAAGGAGCATGTCTCTGGCGGCTTGAAGTTAGCGCAAAAGTATCGTCTACCGCTGCTGCTGCAAGCCTTTATTCCTGAGCATCAAGGTACGATCGCGATCTCTTATTTTTATTACAAAGCCAAAGAAAAACTGCCTGAAGTGCATGAAGATGAGTTTCGTTATCCAGGCCCAATTCCGCAGTCACGGGAAACAGCGATCGTGATGCTGGCGGATGCCTGTGAAGCGGCTCTCAGATCACTGGGCAACGATACGAGCCTAGAGCAGTCAGTGGAAATGGTAAATCGGATCTTTCAAAAGCGCTGGGATGATCGGCAACTCTTGGACTCTGAACTAACTCAATCCGACTTAGAACGACTTGCGCCAGTATTTATCCGCGTATGGCAGCAGCACAACCATGGCAGAATTAAATACCCCGCCTTGGTGCAGAAGCTAGATCCTACAGGCTCGGCAATACCAGAAAGAGCCGATCCCACAAAAACTGAGTTCAGGGCTGAGGTAGCAGCCACAGGGAAGCTTCAGGCACCACTTTAGTAACTTTGCCAAATTTTTGCTCAAAGGCTTTTTGCAATACCTGGGAAGGATGGAAAAGGTAGAAATCTTTGCTGCTTAGACTACTCAATGCTTCTAGCTGGGAGAGGTCGGGGATAGGCTTGGTCAAAAAAAGGCGAGTGTCTTTAGGTAGCAGGTAACTTAGGGAAATTAAGTCGCCCATATTAGTGTAATCATCGCCCTGGTCGCTAACTAGAATAAAGTTGGAGTTAGAGGGCAAAGCGCGCGCCACTACGCCATTGTAGTAACTTAAATCCTTTACCCACCAGGTATCCGCAAAGGCGCTCACGCCGCAGGAAAGGATCGCACCCGATAATAGTAGCGCCAGAGCCAGAGGCTTTAGTTTCCAGGCATTCAGCCAAAGTTTACGCAAAAAAGATTTGGAAGGCTTTGCTAGGGCTAAAATATTCGGCTGCCAGGCAATTATAAAATAAGCGATCGCTAACTGTACCCCAGGAAAGCAAGAGATCAAATATCTACTAACCGCCGATCGCTTGCCACCAAAAACTAAATCAGGAATTGCCAATAATAAAAAAGGCACCACCACCGAAGTAACTAAAAATTGCCAAGTTGCTTTTGGGGTGCGGCGAATCACCAAACTAAAAGCGGCAAAAATTAAAAATAAGTAAGGCAAGCGTAGCCAAAACGTCCAGGGTTGATTAAAGCCAAAATCTAGATCAAAAAATAGAGAAGTAAAACTCAGTAGCCACAGCTTAACCAAATACAGCCAGCCCACATCGAATCTCGCCCAGTCGGTTGTCGCCAAAGCCCTTTTCGACTGCACAACTAACACCAAAATCCAAGGGCTATAGAGAAAGATGGCTGCGGCGATCGCTAAGCTGAAATTCCTTACTTTTTTTACTTGCCCTGCCAAAAGTGGCAAACTGCGCCAGCCCACAAATATTATTTGCCCCACCAAAGTCAAGCCAAAAAAGGGATGAGTATAAAGCCCCATGGTTACTGCCGATAGGTAGAGCAGCCAGTTTTGCCAAATACCCCAACGCAGCGATCGCAATAACACATAACTACTGCCAATTATGGTAGCGGTGAGCAAACTATATTGCCTGGCGGTTTGGGCAAACAGAATATCAAAAGGCGAAAGGGCCAACAGGGTCACGGCTAGCAGCGCAATCAGATCTACCTCAATCTCAGTCTCAAATACTTCCCAAGCCAAGCCATAGATCAGTGGCAGAGATAGCAAACTCAAAAGTGCAGGCAAAAATCTAATTGCTAAGCGATCGCTGCCAAACCATTCCATCCAGACTCTGGCGATTAAAAAATATAAAGGAGGATGTTGGGGATCTTCTTGAATCAGCGAAGCGATCGTCTCTTGCTCATTACTCTCAGGTTTGAGTTGCTGAAATTTTTGCAGACTGCCTGATTGAATTAATTTATTTTGAAATAATGCTTGATCAATCTCTTTTCTGGTATAGCCAGCCGCCCGCATTGAAGTATAAACCTCATCATGCCAAACTAATTTGCGATCCAGTTCAAAAAAGCGAAAGCCAACGCCCAAAGTAATTGCCGCAATTAAAAACCAACTTAAAAAACGGCGATCGCCCATAATTTTTCCTATTTTTTTAAGCTGAAGACTTGTTGATGATGGTTATATTTGTATTTTTATAAAGAAGATTTTAGAGATGCGGTATTCACCCCAGATTCGCGCGTAAGTGCAATTCTACCCGTGCGAGCGATCGCACAAATGCCAAACTTACTGACCATGTTCACAATCGCCACCATTTTACCTGGGTCACCTACTACTTCAATCGTGAGAAAATCATCTGCCACATCCACCACCTTGGCGCGGAAGATCTGCACGATATCTAGAATCTCTGAGCGTTCACTGGCTTTGGCGTTTAATTTGATCAGCATCAACTCTCGCTCTACCGAGGGTACACTGGTCAGATCTTCCACCGTGATCACATTAATTAACTTGTCGAGTTGCTTAGAAATCTGCTCGATAATTTGCTCATCACCCGGTACCACGATCGTGATGCGGGAATAACCTGGAGTTTCTGAGTTTCCGACTGCTAAACTCTCGATATTGAATCCCCGCCGCGCAAATAAACCAGCAATGCGAGTAAGTACCCCAGTAGCATCTTCAACTACTACCGAAATGGTATGTTTCATGGAAATTGATCGTTACAAATTGAGTGATGATCTTTTAATCTTATAGAAGATAGGTCAACCGATCAAATCCATTACTTTTTTATTTAACTAAATCAAGGCGGCACGGTCAATTTACATGGGTTTTTGGAAAAGCTTATTCAATGGGTCACAGCCCGCGATCGATCCTCAATTTCGGCTAGTTCCTAATCAAAGTGAAAAAATTTACTTTAGTTCCGAACGTAATCTTGATCTCTATGAGCTTGAAGAGCTATGCGATGCAGTTGGCTGGGCACGCCGTCCAATTCGTAAAGTACGGAAAGCCCTGGAGTACAGCTTTGTGGTGGTTTCGATGTGGGAAGTCAAAGGCTCCTACCGCCGTCTAATTGGCTTTGCCCGTGCCACCTCCGATCACGCTTTTAACGCTACGCTTTGGGATGTGGCAGTACATCCTGATTACCAGGGCAGGGGTTTAGGCAAAGCTTTGATGGAAGAAGTAGTCAGAGAGTTACGCCGCCTAGACATCAGCAATATTAGTTTGTTTGCCGATGCTCATGTGGTAGATTTTTACTGTCAGTTAGGCTTCGTGCCCGATCCAGAAGGGATCAAAGGGATGTTTTGGTATCCAACCTAAAAAATCAAATTAGAAATTACTCAAACTCTTCTGGTTCAATATCTGCTTCTTCGTCTTGATCCACTTCTTCAGGAGAAACCTTAGTTGCCGATACTGGTACGCCCGCCACAAGTTTTTCGCGCACTAATTTCTCAATTTCGGTAGCAACGTCTGGATGCTCTTCCAAATAGGTGATTGCCTTGTCCCTACCCTGGGCAATATTCTCACCTTTGTAGCTATACCATGCGCCTTTACGCACAACGATATTTGTCTCGTCGGCCAGGTCAATGATGCAACCCATTTTCGAGATC
>JBBRVV010000060.1:0-8778 GCA_038246525.1 Pseudanabaenales cyanobacterium | reverse complement strand
CGCAGATGCACTGTGCCCGTCAGGGATTAATTACAGAAGAGATGCAGTATGTGGCCTGGCGCGAAAATATGCCCGTAGAATTGGTGCGATCAGAAGTAGCACGAGGAAGAGCGATTATTCCTGCCAACAAAAATCACCGTAACCTAGAGCCAATGATCATTGGCATTGCCTCGCGCTGCAAGGTGAATGCAAACATCGGCGCATCTCCAAATGCTTCAGATATGGCAGAAGAAGTGGCAAAGCTCCACCTGGCAGTCAAGTATGGTGCTGACACAGTGATGGACTTGTCTACTGGCGGCGATCTAGATCAAATTCGTACTACGATTATTAATGCTTCGCCCGTACCAATCGGCACCGTGCCAATTTATCAAGCTCTAGAATCGGTACATGGCAAAGTTGAAAATCTGACCGCCGATGATTTCTTACAGATTATCAATAAGCACGCCGAGCAAGGCGTAGATTATCAAACCATTCATGCTGGAATTTTGATTGAGCATTTGCCCTTAGTCCGCAACCGAATTACTGGGATTGTCTCGCGGGGCGGTGGAATTTTAGCGCGCTGGATGCTGCACCACCATAAGCAGAATCCGCTTTATACCCATTTTGCAGACATTATCCAAATCTTCAAAAAGCATGATGTTTCCTTTAGTTTGGGCGATTCTTTACGTCCTGGCTGTACCCATGATGCTTCCGATCCAGCCCAGTTGGCTGAGCTAAAAACCTTGGGACAGTTGACTCGCCGTGCTTGGGAAGATGACATTCAAGTAATGGTGGAAGGGCCTGGTCATGTCCCAATGGATCAGATCGAATTCAATGTCCGTAAGCAAATGGAAGAGTGTTCGGAAGCGCCATTCTATGTGCTTGGTCCTTTAGTTACCGATATTGCGCCTGGCTACGATCACATTACTAGTGCGATTGGCGCGGCGATGGCTGGTTGGTATGGTACGGCAATGCTTTGCTACGTTACACCAAAAGAACATTTGGGACTGCCCAATGCCGAAGATGTGCGAAATGGCTTGATCGCTTATAAAATTGCTGCCCATGCGGCGGATATTGCCCGTCATCGACCTGGTGCGCGCGATCGCGATGATCAACTCTCAGAGGCTCGCTATAACTTCGATTGGAATCGTCAATTTGCGCTTTCTCTCGATCCAGAAAGAGCGAAAGAGTATCACGATGAAACCTTGCCTGCGGACATTTACAAGACGGCAGAATTCTGTTCTATGTGTGGTCCCAAGTTCTGCCCGATGCAAACTAAGGTCGATGCTGATGCCTTGACTGAGCTAGAAAAGTTCTTGGCTAAAGGTTAGGCTTTAGGCTAAGTAGGTAGCCTTGACTGAGCTGGAAAAGTCCTTGCCTAAAGGCTTGGCTCAGTCTTAACTGCTGCAACTTGAGTCTGTAGAAGTTTTACTGCTGCCACATATTGCTCATCCTCTGCCGTGCCTAGTTGACCACGATTAAGACTATGGGTAGGGCGCACTTCCACGTCTGGTTTTATGCCTACTTTGTGAATATCCGTATGATTAGGGGTTTCATATCTAGCGATCGTTACCGCTAAGCCTGAGCCATCCTCTAACTCATAGAGTGATTGAACTAAACCCTTGCCGTAAGTGCGCGTACCCAGCAAACTTGCGCGTTGATTGTCATGTAATGCTCCCGCTAAAACCTCACTGGCACTGGCAGAGCCACCATCGGTCAGCACCACTACAGGCTTTTTGGTAAGGGCGGTATTGTTTGCCTCAAAGCTTTCTTGTAGCCCTTGGCGATCTAGGGTATAGACGATCGCTCCTTGGGGAATCCATTCCCTGGCAATTTCCACCCCTGCCTGTAATAGTCCGCCTGGATTACCGCGCAAATCTAAAACATAACCAGTTGCCCCCTGACTTTCAAATTTTTGGATTGCCTTTGCCATCTCGCTTGAGGCATTGCCATTAAATTGACTGAGGCGAATGTATCCGACCAAATTCTGGTTTTCTTGATTGAGCTTAGCGGTAATTGGGTTAACACTGATCGTATTCCTTACCAGCTTTAGCTCTAAAGTCTCAAAGGGCATATTTAAGGCTTCAGCATCGGTGATTTTATCGGTATTTTCTTTAATCTGGGGCTTTTCCCAAGGCGGAATCTCGGTGTTAACTAAAGGGCGCAAAATAGAAAGTATGACTTCGGTATTGATCTCACCGCGCAGTTTGTCTGCACATTCATCTAGGGTTAGTCCTACTGTGGGTGTACCGTCAATTGCTACGATTCGATCAAGCGATCGCACTCCAGCTTTTTCTGCAGGGGAACCTTCAATTGGCGTAATTACGACTAAGGACTTAAATTGTGGATCGACGGTAATTTGTAACCCTACACCCGTAAGACTACCAGCCGTGCTAGTGGTCATGCTCTCGTATTGGTCTGGGCGCAATAGCCTTGTGAATGGCTCATCTAGGGTTGCCAGCATTTTTTCAACTAAGGTGTAGGTGGCTTCCCTACTCTCTGAACGCTCTGCCGAAAATTTCTTGCGCACTTTATACCAGTTTTGGTGGTTGAAGCTAGGGTCGTAGTAGGAACGATTTACTATTTGCCAGACTTGGCTGACCAACTTTTGCTCTTGTGTCCAGTCTGCGATCGCGCCATAGGCATTACTAGCGGCAACATTTACAGGAATACCTAGCGCCAATAGACTCAAACACAAAATCAGCAGACATTTGCAAAAAATGATCACAGTATTAGCACAGGAATTTTCTCCTTTCATTCTGCCACTTGTGTCTAAATTTGTGTTTTGATGCTCCTCTCTAAACCTTAAAGCTTTAAGTTAAATAAGCTTGTAGGTATAAGAATTCTGCTTGACGTTATCTTGATCGCTGACAAAGCGATCGCTATTTAGGACGCGCTTCTTTCATACCAGCAAGGTTTACAATTACTGCTAGTTATTAAAACTTAAGCATCATAGAAAACCGATAAAGATTTTAGATAAAAATGATAAAAAAATTTCCCTTACTTAAGCAATTTCTAATCGGCTTAGCGATCGCTTTTATAGCAACCATTTGGGGAATGAATAACTTTTCGCAAACTGCGGTAGTTGCCCAAACACCTACCCCAGCCAGCCCAAAACTCACGCTCAAGCAAGCAGGGCTAAGCCTAGAAGAAATGGGCAAAGGCGTATATGGCTTAATTTCCAGTATGGATTTTCCGCCTGCCAGCCCAGATTTGGCGATTTGTAATGGGGCGATCGTAATTGGTAGCGAAGCCGTATTAGTGATTGATCCTTTCCAATCTCCAGCCCTAGCTGATTTAATGCTGGATACAGTCAAAACCCTGACCGATAAGCCAGTTAAGTATGCTTTGAATACCCACTTTCACCAAGATCATACTGGCGGTAATGCCGCGATCGCTGCGAAAAATATTCCGATAATCGGACGTGGCTTGATTCGGGAATTTATGACTACTCAAAATAAGGCTAGTGATCCAAATCTCACTTTGCCAAACCTGATCGTAAATAATGAGACAGAAATCTGGTTAGGCGATCGCTTAGTGCAGATTACTCGCGTAGAGGGTCACACCAAGGGTTCAGATCTAGTGGCTTATGTGCCTGATGCCAAGGTCTTGATTACGGGCGATATGTTGTTCAATCAGCGGATTCCTTTTATCGGCAGTGGCGATGTACGTCAATGGCAAGGAAGTCTTTATCGTTTGATTTCTACCTATGCTGATGCTAAGGTTTTGCCTGGTCATGGTGCAATTGGTGACGTGAAAGCCTTACAAGATCAGCAAAAATACTTCAATGACTTAGTAAATTTGGCTCTAAGTTGGAAAGCACAAGGATTGACCAAAGAGCAGGCAATTATCCAATCAGCCAAAATTCCTGATGCTTATAAGGATTATAAATTCCAGGCGCTCTATGCTTCCAAAGATGCAGGTATGCCCAATAATCTAGAAACGATTTATGATCAGATCACTCAAAGCGCTGGTGTTCCTTTAGTTCCTTAATTTATTTCTATGCTCGCCGAACTGCCCATCCAAACCAAATCTCAAGCTCAAGCTAAGGCTGAAGTTAATCAAATCAATTTTCAAGCGATCGCTGAACAATTTAGCCAGATTGTCGGTAAAGAGCGGGTAGTTCGAGCGCGAGAAGATTTAATCGCTTATGAATGTGATGGACTCACCAGCTATCGCCAGCAGCCAGGCATTGCCGTATTGCCGAAAACCACCGCAGAAGTAGCAGCAATTGTTAAAATCTGCGATCGCGCCAAGATTCCATTTGTGGCAAGAGGTTCTGGTACAGGGCTATCTGGTGGCGCTTTACCCCTAGAAAACTCGGTGCCGATCGTCACCAGTTTAATGAAGCAAATCCTAGAAATTGATTTAGAAAATCAAAGGATCATAGTACAGCCTGGCGTGATCAACAACTGGGTCACCCAAGCGGTCAGCGGTGCAGGCTTTTACTATGCCCCAGATCCTTCTAGCCAAGTAATTTGCTCAATCGGTGGCAATGTTGCCGAAAACTCTGGCGGCGTGCATTGTCTCAAATATGGGGTGACTACTAATCATGTATTGGGCTTAAAAATTGTTTTACCTAATGGTGAAATCGCCGAAATAGGCAGCAAAATTGCCGAAACCCCTGGCTATGACCTAACTGGGATATTTGTTGGGTCTGAAGGCACTTTAGGAATTTCCACCGAGGTAACCTTAAAGATTTTAAAAACCAGCGAATCAATTCAAGTTTTACTCGCCGACTTTGATAATGTAGATGCGGCGGCGGCTACGGTTTCCGACATTATTAGCGCTGGCATCATCCCAGGCGGCATGGAAATGATGGACAATATGAGTATCAATGCGGTAGAAAATACGGTGGCATCTGGCGTATATCCCCGTGATGCGGCGGCAATCCTGTTAGTGGAAGTGGATGGCTTAGCCGTGGAAACCGCCGAAAATGCCAGACGCGTAGAAGCAATCTGCCGCCAAAATGGTGCTAGAAATGTAGCGATCGCCTCCGACCTAGAAACCCGTCTCAAACTTTGGAAAGGCCGAAAAGCCGCCTTCGCTGCCATGGGCAAGGTTAGCCCCGACTACTATGTCCAAGATGGCGTAATTCCCCGCACTAAGCTGCCCGAAGTCTTAGAAGAAATTGCTCAGCTAGGTAAAAAATATGGCTATCCTGTGGCAAATGTGTTCCATGCGGGCGACGGAAATTTGCATCCTTTGATTCCTTTCGACCTAAAGCAACCAGGCTCGCTCGAAGCAGTGGAAGAATTGGCAGGCGAAATCTTGAAACTTTGCGTGCGGGTAGGTGGCAGCATCTCTGGCGAACATGGGATCGGCGCAGACAAGCGTTGTTTTATGCCCGAAATGTTCACTGAATCCGATCTTGAAACTATGCAATGGATTAGAGAAGTATTTGATCCGCAAAATATCGCCAATCCAGGTAAAATTTTCCCCACTCCGCGCACCTGTGGCGAAGGCGCAAAAATCAATTCCCCAGCCGACCTTCCTGGTTTAGAAAGATTCTAGCTATGCTAATCTGAATTAAATAGTCTCTCAACCAAAAGATTTCAGAAGTGTCAGTCAAAGTTAGAATTGCGCCTAGTCCCACCGGCAACTTGCATATTGGCACTGCCCGTACTGCTTTATTTAACTGGCTTTATGCCAAGCGCAAACAGGGGACATTTATTCTGCGGGTCGAGGATACTGATCAAGAGCGATCGCGTCCAGAATTTACCGAAAATATCCTCAGTGGTTTGAAGTGGTTGGGAATTAATTTCGATCAGGGTCCATTCTTTCAAACCGAACGACTAGAACGCTACCAAACTGCGGTACAAATGCTGCTCGATCAAGAGATGGCATATTTCTGCTATTGCACTGAGACTGAGTTAGACGAAATGCGCGAAGCCCAAAAAGCTCAAAAGCTCGCTCCTCGCTACGACAATCGTCATCGCAACTTGACCAAAGCCCAACGTCAAGCATTCGCAACTGAAGGCAGAAAACCAGTAATTCGCTTCATTGTGGAAGAGCCGAAAGAAGTAATTTGGTTCGATTCAGTTCGCGGCGAAGTGGAATGGAATACCAGAGATTTGGGCGGTGATTTAGTGATTGCACGGGTCAATGAAGATGGCACAATTGGACTACCACTTTACAATTTTGCTGTGGTAATCGATGACATCGACATGGAGATTTCCCATGTAATCCGAGGCGAAGATCACATTGCCAATACTGCCAAACAAATTCTGCTTTATGAAGCTCTAGGCGCAGATATGCCAGAGTTTGCCCATCTACCTTTGATTCTCAATCCTCAAGGCGCAAAGATTTCTAAGCGCGATGGAGCCACTTCAGTTGATGAATTCCGAGTGATGGGCTATGTGCCAGAAGCCTTTGTAAATTATATGGTGTTGCTGGGTTGGTCACCACCTGATGAGAAAGAACTCTTCACTATGACCGAAGCCGCGCAAATGTTTGATTTTGGGCGCGTAAATAAGGCGGGTGCGCGATTCGATTGGGATAAGCTGAATTGGGTAAATAGTCAATATTTGCACGCTATGAATCCTGAAGATCTTTTGGAGCGTCTGATACCATTCTGGCAAGCTGCTGGGTTTGATTGCGGCGATCGCTCATGGTTATTGCAAATCGTAGAATTAATTACGCCCAGTTTGGTGAAGCTAACCGATGCCGTAGAGATGGCAAGATACTTCTTTGTACCGATTCCTGAATATAAAGAGGCAGCCTTAACTGTACTAAAAGAGCCAAGTGTAAAACCAGTTTTAGCGGCATTTATTCAGGCTTTAACTAAGATTGAACCAGATTTCAATGTAGCGATCGCGGAAGAAATACTTAAATCTGTGCCTAAAGAATTAGGCGTAAAAAAAGGTGCGGTGATGAAACCCCTACGCTGTGTGCTAACTGGAGATATTCATGGACCAGATCTACTTGCTTCCTTCGTGCTACTGCAACAAAAAAATCAGGTAATCCCTCGCTTAGAATACATTCTAAATTTAGAATAATTTCTATGAGCTAACAAAGTTGGGCAAGATTTTGGGAATAGGGTGGATGAAGAATTCCTTTCTCCGTGATAATCGCAGTAATGTATTCGGCTGGAGTAATATCAAAGGCGGGATTAAATACTTTTGTGCCAATTGGCGCGATCGCTACACCTTGAATATGGGTAATTTCTTCAGCATTACGCTCTTCTATTTCAATCTGATCTCCGGAACTTACGCTCAAATCAATTGTACTAATCGGACAAGCAACATAAAAAGGAACGCCATGAGCTTTCGCAGCGATCGCTAAATTATAAGTACCAATTTTGTTTGCCACATCGCCATTAGCTGCCACGCGATCGCAACCTACCACACAAAAATCGATCTTACGAGTTCGCATCAAATGTCCAGAAGCAGAATCAACAATTAGCGTATGTGGAATACCAAAAGCTTGAAGCTCATAGGCAGATAGACTTGCACCCTGCAAACGAGGACGAGTTTCATCTAAGTAAGCATGAATTGTTTTACCTTGCTCATGGGCAATCCGAATAATTCCCAAAGCAGTGCCGTAGTCTACGGTTGCTAGTGCGCCAGTATTGCAATGATGGATCACATTTGCCCGATCAGGTACTAACTCCTGGGCATTCTCACCAATTTGGCGATTAATCTGAATATCTTCGGCATAAATCTTTTCGGCTTCTTGCTCTAAAGCTAGTTTTAGCTCAGCCACGGTTTCATACTCAGCTTTAGCGATCGCGATCATTCGCTTTACGGCCCAAGCCAAATTTACCGCAGTTGGTCTAGATTGGATTAATTTCTCAGCGGCTATTTCTAAGAGCGCTCGTAATGAATGTAAATTAGTTTCGGCAGCGCGATCGCTGGCTAATACTAAACCAAAAGCAGCAGCTACTCCAATTGCAGGTGCGCCTCTCACAATCATAGTAGTAATTGCATCTGCTACGGAAATATGGTCAGTATATTCTCGATAAATGGTCTGATGTGGCAAGAATCTCTGGTCTAGTAGGATTAAAGTATGATTTTGCTCTCCTTCCTGCTCATTTAATTGCTCTTTTTTTTTCCAAGTAATACTGCGGAAGGATGTCATAGATTGAATTATTCTTAAATAAATATTAGTCCCTTCAATTATAAATTAGGCTTGTGGGAATTGTGCTAATACCTGTTTCAAATATCTACCCGTATGGGATTGGGGATGCTCTGCCACCTGTTCAGGCGTACCTTGGGCAATAATTTCACCACCGCGATCGCCTCCTTCTTGACCAAGATCAATCACCCAATCAGAGCAGCGAATTACATCTAAGTTATGTTCAATTGTCACCACACTATTTCCCTTCTCAACCAGTCTCTGTACTACATCAATTAATTTATGCACGTCATAAAAGCTCAATCCTGTAGTTGGTTCATCGATTAAATAGAGGGTTTTACCTGTAGCTCGACGGCTCAATTCTGAGGCAAGTTTTACCCGTTGGGCTTCTCCTCCCGAAAGTGTGGGAGCGGGTTGTCCAAGACGAATATATCCTAAGCCCACGTCTACCAACATCTGCAGCTTGTTACTTGCCTGGGGAATATTCTCAAAAAAGTGCATCGCTTCTTCAATCGTCATATCCAAAACATCGGCAATGTTCTTATCTTTATACTTAACTTGGAGCGTCTCCCTAGTATATCGACTTCCTTTACAGACATCACAACGTACATATACATCTGGCAAAAAATTCATCGAGATGATATTCACACCTTGACCACTACAAGCTTCGCAGCGACCTCCTTTGACATTAAAAGAGAACTGTCCTGCCTTATAGCCACGGGT
>JBBRVV010000059.1:0-8858 GCA_038246525.1 Pseudanabaenales cyanobacterium | reverse complement strand
TGTCGAGATGCCCGAATTAAAATTAATGATGAATGTTTTGATGGAGGTGATGACGTACATAAAGAGGCAGTTAGTAACGAAGAGAGGGCTATAAAAGCGTGTAAGAATTTGCTAACTAAAAAATATTGCTTCTGAAAGAAATTATGAAAAACAAAGAAGAATTAATAGATGAAATACAGTCAGCTTTTGAGAATACTGTCTTTCCCAACAATGAGAATCCCTCTGATAGTTATGGTTTAGAAGCAGAAGAGATAAATGAATTATTTTCTGGAAAGCATTGGAAAGAAATCACAGATGACTTTATTAACCAAAATGTCTATGTGGAGTTAGCTTTTATGACCGAAGAAGCATTCTGTTTTTTTCTCCCTGCCTACATGATTTATGCTTTGCGATATTACAAACACGATCAAGATGTTGAATCAGCTGACCACATCCTTCAGAGGACTACTTTTGGGCTAGATAATCAATCTTTGATCAGAAGATTTAGTACGGATCAGACTGCAACCATCATCAAGTTTATTAAATTTGCGGGAAAATCCCAGCTTTTTTGTTTTGAAGAAGATCAAGATGAATTTGAACCAGATATTGCTAGAATTCTGCAGATGTGGAGTTCATTTTTAGCTAAAGAATAGAGAGAAATCAATATGTGGTCAATTATCATTCCTACTTATAATCGCTTACCAATATTAGAGAAGTGTTTGCGGGCAATGGAAGCTCAGGATTTTGAGCTTGAGTATGAAATTGTGGTAGTAGATGATGGCTCTACAGACCAGACAATTGATTTTTTGCAAACCCATCAAACTGAGTTTCCCCATGTACGTCTCTATCAACAAGATCACGGAGGAGCAGCAGCAGCCCGAAATTTAGGAATTGAGAAAGCTAAGGGCGAAATGATTGTTTTTATTGATAGTGATTTGGTGGTTTTGCCTAATTTTTTACTTTCTCATGATCAAGCTCTAAATAGACAAGATCAAGCGTTTACCTACGGCGCAGTGATTAATACCGCTAACTTTGAGCATCCCACCAGTGAACCTTTTAAGATTACCGACTTCTCTAATGCTTATTTTGCGACAGGGAATGTGGCGATCGCTAAACATTGGCTAATTGAAGCAGGAATGTTTGATCTAGGCTTCCGTCAATATGGTTGGGAAGATTTGGAATTAGGCGTGAGACTAAAAAAATTCGGCTTAAAACTAATTAAATGTCCTGAAGCCGTGGGTTATCATTGGCATCCTGCTTTTAGTCTGGAGCAATTACCACGCTTAATTGAAGTAGAAAGAGAAAGGGGCAGAATGGGTGTAGTCTTCTATCAAAAGCATCCCACTTGGGAAGTGAAACTAATGATCCAAATGACCTGGATTCATCAAATTCTTTGGGGAGTTTTGAGTTTGGGTGGTCTGGTGAATGAGCGATCGCTGCGTCCTTTGTTACAATGGCTGATCAATCAGGGCAAATCTCAACTAGCTTTGGAGATCGCCCGTATTTTTCTCAATTGGTACAACGTGAAGGCAGTCTATGCAGCTTGGGCAGACTCCCAGAAAGCTTAGGCTCGAATTTAAACCAAAGCAGGCACGCTAGTCAGCTTTTTCAATTGCGAAACCAACAGACTCAAGAATAAGCCCACATCGGTCACCACGCCGACAGATTCTACTGAGCCGCGATCTGCAAGTTTAGTCACTACAGCAGGATTAATGTCCACACATACCATCTTCACACCCGCAGGAGTCATATTGCCGACACCAATAGAATGCAGCATAGAAGAGAGCATTAAAATCATGTCTGTATCTTTTAATTGATCTGCATAAGCAGTTTGCGCTTTGATCAAGTCCATTTCGGTATCGGGTAAGGGACCATCATCGCGGATTGAGCCAGCCAACACATAGGGAACGCCCCGCTGAACGCACTCGTACATAATGCCGCTTGTCACCATCCCTACCTTCACTGCCTGCTTGATGCTGCCGAAACGCCGCACCATATTGATCATGTTCAAATGATGACGATGCCCACCACTCACGCTCACGCCGCGCTGCATATCCATCCCCAGGGATGTACCCAAGACCGCTTGCTCAATATCATGCACAGCGATCGCATTACCACCCAAGAGTACCTGCACATAACCCTCACGAATTAAATATGCCAAATGGGGCGCTCCGCCTGTATGCACTACTACTGGTCCAGCCGTAACTATTACTTTGCCACCGCGATCGCGAATTTGCCGCAATTCCCAAGCAATCTGCTCCACAATCAGTTCTACCCGTCGCTCGCTCGATACGCCTGCACCCATAAACGAGAATTCCTTCTGCACTTTCTCCCTGGCTTCGGACTTGTGCATCGTGCGAATCCCTTCGACGCCGACTACCACTTTTTCGCCAATCTCTAAGTCCCGCAATAGCTTACAGGTGGCAATTGGTGCATTTTTGGCGCTGTAACTAATCGCGATCGCGCCATCCATTCTTTGTTTCTGCACCCCAACCCAGATCCCGTCAATTCTGACCTCGGTAGGGTAAATATTGGAAACATAAAAATCATCGGGAGCTACACCGTTTTGGATTACATCCGCTAGGCAGACATCTTGCAGTTCCTGCTCAGGCTGCACCGCACCAATCTCAATTAGCTGTCCCATAATCGTCGCCATCACATCATGGGAAGGAGCAGAGACTTTGATTTTTGCCTGGGAAGTGCTGTGTTTTTGTAAACCCAATTTAAAATCTAATACTTGGAAACTGCCGCCACTTTCTGCCACTACATCAAGCGCGCGGTTAATTACGCCTGAATCAAGTAAATGACCTGTCATCTCAACCGTGCGCGACTCAATCGTGATTTTTTCATTTTTATTCGGCGTAACAGGTTCAGTTACCCGCAGAGTCAGACATTTTGCCGCACCGCCAGCCTTCAAAAATTCAGTTAGGGGAGTTTCTAAAACTTCAAATCCTGCTTGATTTAGAAGTTGCTTTAATCGATCACTCGTCTTATTCATTAATACCCGATGCCCAATGTTCACGGTGTTGCAGGCAAAATTTACCGCATCAGCCTCGTCGATCGCGATCAACTTATGCGCAGGCACAGTCATCTCAATCAACCGATTGGAGTAAGAATCAAAAGCAGGTGGATAGTAGAGTAAATAGCCATCGGTGAGTGGGCAAAAGCAAGTATCCAAATGGTAAAAACGATTATCCATTAGCCGCAAAGACAGCACCTCAATGTCTAGCCACTGGGCAATTAGCGGGTGAGAGTCAAGCTCAGATCTAAAGCCATAGCCCGCCCACAACCACCGTCCTTCCCGATCAAACAGGGCATCTCCTGCGCCTTCAAAGGGTAAATCCTGGGGCAACTGGAAGACTTCATAGCCCTTTTGTTCAAACCATGCCAAAAAATATGGCTCTTCGCCCTGGCGCTCTTGATGATAAAAACGGCTTAATACTACTTTGTTGCCTAAAACTAACCCAGCATTGGCAGTAAACACCATATCTGGCACTCCTTTTTCGGGTTGCACCAGTTCTACCACCGCAAATTCTTTAATCAAATGACAGAGTTTGCCCCACTGCTCGACAGCGCGATCGCGGCTAGATTTATGGATATTCCCTTCCATCCAAGGATTTATCACATAATCCACATCATAGTGATCGGGCGCACACATCAAAAAGCTAATGTCAGTCATAGATTCCAGAAAAAACTTGGGGAAGCATTCAAAAATAGCGAAGCTAATCAGATTTTACTGTAACAAGTCAAACAAACTTTTTAACTAAAATTTTTTTGGTAAATTGACGATCCTGAAACCTCATTTGTCAACAGCCTTGAACAAGCTTATAATTACTTTAGGTATTCTTAAATCTTTAACTGCCCATGAAAATAATAGATTTCAATATTAAAGGAGAAAGACGACGGCTAAAAGCAGCCTCAACACTTGTAGTAATCTATGGAACAGCTTTTGGACTACACGCTGTCACCTGGGGCGACAAAGCGGTGCTAGGTTTACTGGTAGTAATGACAGTGCATTCAGTTAGGTTGCTGTTTGCCCGCACTAAGTTATCCAACAATTTAATTGAAAATATTAGCCCAGAGCACAAGGCTCCTTTTGTCTCTCTTTTGGTAGCTGCCAAAAATGAAGAAAGTGTAATTGCCAATTTGGTGCATTGCCTCTGTCAGTTAGATTATGCAGCCTATGAAGTTTGGGTAGTAGATGATCATAGTAGCGATCGCACTCCAGAGATATTGGCTGAGCTAAAACAAAAATATAGTCAATTACACACATTGCACCGAGATTTAGATGCAAAAGGTGGAAAATCTGGGGCACTAAATCAAGTCTTTCCCTTAGTTAAAGGAGATATTGTTGGTGTATTTGATGCCGACGCTCAAGTTCCGCTAGATTTTTTGGAACGATTAATTCCTCTCTTCTATAATCCTAAAGTCGGAGCCGTTCAGATGCGTAAAAGTATCGCCAACCAGGCAACTAATTTTTGGACTAAGGGACAGTCAGCAGAAATGGGATTAGATACCTGGTTTCAGTCTCAGCGCGTTGCTAGCGGCGGGATTGGGGAATTGCGGGGAAATGGTCAATTTGTGCGGCGAGACGCATTGATCAGTTGTGGCGGCTGGAATGAACAGTCAATCACCGATGATTTGGATCTGACCCTCAGACTACACCTAAGCAATTGGGACATCGCTTGTCTAGTGCATCCTGCTGTGCAAGAGGAGGGTGTAGTTAGTTGGGCTCAATTGTGGCATCAGCGTAACCGTTGGGCAGAAGGCGGCTATCAACGCTATTTGGACTATTACAGCCTAATTGCCACCAATAAGATGGGCTTCAGCAAGAACTTTGATCTTTTCCTGTTTTTATTCAATCAATATCTTTTACCAATTGCTTTATTGCCAGATCTGCTTTTTGCGATCGCTTTACAAAAAAGCCCTCTGCTCACACCTGTAGCTTCCCTTGCCTTCGGACTATCATTTATTGGCATGGTCACAGGAATTCGTCAAGCTTACCGAGTTTCAATTTGGACGACACTTTGGCAAACTCTCCAGGGTGCTGTGTATATGCTGCATTGGCTCCCAGTGATGGTAAGTGTGACATTGCGTATGGCCTTGCGTCCCAAGCGTTTGAAATGGGTAAAAACCGTACATCAAGGGATCGCGCCATCCCAAATTTAAATTGCCCTTAGATTATTGTGGTTAGATCACAGTCAAGATCACCAATTTGGGTAGTTGTCGAATTACATTTATCATTTAGGATCAGTTATGTAGTTACTGGTCGAAACCCTAATTGTTTAATACCCTTCGCACTGACTTTCAAGCTATCTTTGAGCGTGATCCTGCTGCTCGTAATTGGCTAGAAGTATTACTTTGCTACCCTGGACTCCATGCAATTTGGATTTATCGCTTCACTCATTGGTTATATCTGTTGGGCTTGCCAGTGGTTCCTCGCTTGATTTCCCAATTGGCAAGGTTTTTGACAGGGATTGAAATTCACCCTGGGGCAGTAATCGGCAGTGGCGCATTTATCGATCATGGCATGGGTGTGGTGATTGGCGAAACCGTAGTAATTGGCGAGAACGTACTGCTTTATCAAGGAGTAACTCTAGGTGGCACGGGCAAAGAGATCGGTAAGCGTCATCCTACCTTGGGCCGAAATGTAGTGGTAGGTGCTGGGGCAAAAGTACTAGGTAATATTGAGATTGGCGATGATGTGCGGATTGGCGCGGGTTCGGTACTCCTAAAAAGTGTGCCCTCTGGCTCTACTGTGGTGGGTATTCCTGGGCGAGTGGTGCAACGTAAAGGTGAATCTTCGCCCCTAGATCATTCTCTTGTACCCGATCCCGAAGGAGATGTAATCCGTTCACTAGTAGATCGAGTAGCTCACCTGGAGCAACAACAAGAACAGGCAAATCAAGCGAAAAATTCGGTAAATACAGTACTAATCAACTACAGCCTATTAGCGGCAGTGCGACCCAGACATTTCCCAGGTTCTAGCTATAGTCAGAATGACAAAGATGATCCAAAAGATCAGTCAGATGGCTTTACCGAAGGCGCAGGGATTTAATTCTTTAATCTTAATGAGATAGCCTTCTATGAAGAGATTTTTGTTTTCCATAACAAGGCTACCTCAAATTATCTAGAAGATTTATACTTTCTTCTATTCCACTCCTTCAATTCGATCTTCTAGTTCTTGGTAAAGATCTTTGAGCATTTCTAGGTTCTGTTCGCTAGTTTCCCAGTAACCTCTACCATTTACTTCCAGAAGCGTGCCAACAATCTTACGGAAAGAATGAGGATTCAACTCTTTTAAGCGATCGCGCATTGCCGCATCATTCACATAGGTTTCGTTCACATCTTCATAAACCCAGTTATCCACTGCTCCAGCCGTTGCCGACCAGCCCATAGTATTCACTAGACGCTTAGAGATTTCGCGGACACCTTCATAACCATGATTCAGCATTCCCTCATACCACTTCGGATTAAGAAGTTTAGTGCGGGTATCCAATCTCACAGTTTCGCTCAGAGTTCGCACCTGAGCATTTGCGGTGGTGGTATCTGCCATGAATGCACTGGGTTGTTTGCCGTCGGCGCGCAGGTTGGCAATCACTTTGGTAGGGTCAGAATCGAAGTAATGAGAAACGTCAGTGAGACTGATTTCCGAAGAATCTAGGTTTTGGAAAGTCACATCTACCGTCTTCAATGCAGATTCATAAATTTGTCGCTGTTGCACATTATTTACTTCTGCACCAAAGGCAAAGGATTTACGCGCAAGATACATCTGTTGAAGATCTTGTTCGTTTTCCCAAGTGCTATTTTCCACTGCCAGATTCACATTAGCTGCATAGGAGCCAGCCGCATTACTGAAGACCCTAGTAGCTGCTTGACGCGGCGTAATTCCCAACTCGTGAGCCTGAGCCAATGCGTGTTTACGCACAAAATTCATTTCTTCAGGTTCATCTGCTTCGGCTGCCATTCGCACTGCACGATCAAGTAAATCCATTTGATTGATGAATAAATCGCGGAATACACCCGAACAATTTACCACCACATCAATGCGAGGACGACCTAATTCTTCTAAAGGAATCAAATCTAGTTTATTTACCCGACCAAGGGAATCAGCGTAGGGCTTCACACCAACCATACAAAGTACTTGAGCCAGGGATTCACCATAGGTTTTGATATTGTCGGTTCCCCACAAAACTACGGAAATGGTCTCAGGATATTTACCCTGATTATCTGCTTTCTGTCTAGTCAAAAGTCGCTCAACCACCACCCAAGCAGATTGAACAGCTGCACTAGTGGGAATCGATTGCGGGTCGAGAGCGTGCATATTCTTACCCGTGGGCAACACGCCAGGATTGCGAATTGGATCTCCACCTGGGCTTGGCTGAATGTACTCTCCTTCCAGCGCGCGCATCAATCCACCTAACTCATTGTCGGCGATGATTTGCTTCAAACAGAACTCTACAAATCCAAACAGCGGCTTAATTGCTTCGCGATCGCAATTTGGATAACCTGCTTCCTGTAAGGCTTTGATCCAAGGTTCGGTTCTACCAATATTGAAGAAATTTAATCCTAACAATTTAGGAATTCTGCCATCCACCTCGATCTGGGCTTTTACCAAAGCGGCTACGGCAGAACGGGCAACTTGGCGCAGGTTTGCCAGAAGTTCCACATCGTCATAAATGCCTTTATCGCTAGATTTATACAGTTGGTCAATGTCTCGGTTGATGCTTTCGCAGAGAATTCGCAAAATTGATTTGAGATTCTCTTCGGGACGATCAAAACTAGCAATACTAGTCAGGACATCAGTCACATCTTCGATTTTTGGCGCATTGCCGACAACGTGTAAGCCACAGGGAAGTACACGGGATTCGACTTCCATCAACTTGCTGTAAACCGAGCCAATTAGGTTATCGCGTTCTTCTAGAGTCATGTCTTTAGCATCGCGATCTACTAGATTTATGTCTTTTTCTAGATTTACCAAGCGCACTTTATCCATAATTGTGTTGGCGATCGCGATGCCTCTCATGCCTTGACGCAACTCTTTGTAGGAGCCGATCAATTCACTTAGTTCTTGCAAGCCGCGATTTAATCCAGCATTTTCTGGAGCAGGAGTTAGATAGCTGATAGTAGTCGCGTAACCTCTTCTTTTAGCGATTGTTGCTTCTGAAGGATTATTCACCGCATAGTAGTAAATATTCGGCAGAGAACCGATCAAATTGTCGGGATAGCATTCTGCCGAAAGTCCAATCTGCTTACCAGGCATGAATTCTAGAGATCCATGAGTACCAAAGTGAAGAACTGCATCTGCACCCCAAATCTTATTTAAGTAGGTATAGAAAGCGGCAAAACCATGGTGAGGCGAACAAGAACGACTGAACAATAAACGCATCGGATCGCCTTCATAACCGAAGGTAGGCTGCACACCCACAAATACATTGCCGTAGTGCTTGCCGAAGATCAGTAAATTTTGCCCATCTGAATTTAAGGTACCAGGCGCTTTGCCCCAATTCTCTTCAATTCGCTTGGCATGGGGAGTGTGTTCCTCGTATTCTCTCACAGTCAGTTTCGCGGCAATATTCAATTCTGGGCTACCCGCCATCGCATGAGGATTATGCAAAATCTCATTCATCAACTGATCGCCATTTGCAGGCAAATCCTGCACATCATAGCCATTTTGAGCTAGAGATTCCAGAACCTTCTGAATCGAAGCAAATACATCCAAATAGGCAGCAGTACCGATATTTCCTTTATCTGGCGGAAAGCTAAAAATCGTAATCGCAATCTTTTTGTCTAGTTTGGGCTTACGGCGTAAATTTGCCCACTTCAAAGCTCGACTGGTAATCATTTCTACTCGATCAGCTAAGGCGATCGCTCGACCA
>JBBRVV010000058.1:0-8943 GCA_038246525.1 Pseudanabaenales cyanobacterium | reverse complement strand
TGGGCTGATGCTTCTTTAAATTCTATTTCCTAAAGATGCTAAACAAAGCTAGAGACTTAGCTCTTGCCAGATTTGGGGCAGACAATCCTTGAGAGTAAAGCTCTGGGTGTCCCTGGGTTACAGCCAGATAAGCACTACGCACTTCTTGACTCACCGCCACCATCTTTGCATCATAGATTTGAGTAGCGAGCTTAGGATAAAAACCGATTCCCACAATTGGCAACAGCAGACACACCGCTACAAAAACTTCGCGCGGATTGGCATCACTAAACATCGCATCTGACGGCAACACACAGCTATTACCAAAACATACGGCTTCACGATGTCCCACAGGAGTTGAAACTTCCTCTAATTCACAGCTAGGCAAAGCATTACCAGCATAAAAAACCTGACGTAGCATCGAAAGCAAGTAGATCGGCGTCAAAATCAAGCCAATTGCTGACAGGAATACAGTTGCTACTTTGAAGCTAGAGCTGTACATATCGCTAGTGCTAATGCCGAGAAAGACCGAAATTTCGCCTACGAAGCCGCTCATACCTGGCAGGGCCAATGAAGCTAACGAGCCAGCCGTAAATAGCGCAAATGCTTTAGGCATTACCTTGGCGATTCCGCCCATTTCGGTCATTACTAAGGTGTGGGTGCGGTCATAGGTCACACCAGCCAAGAAGAACAGACAAGCAGCAATCAAACCGTGGGAAATCATTTGTAACACTGCGCCGCTAATCCCAACTTCGGTGAATGACGCAATCCCAATTAGCACAAAGCCCATGTGGGAAATTGAAGAGTATGCCAACCGTCGCTTCATATTGGTTTGAGCAAAGGAGTTAAAAGCACCGTAGACAATATTCACTATGCCTAAAATTACCAACACTGGCGCAAAGTACACATGGGCATTGGGCAACATTTCCAAATTCATCCGAATCAAGCCATAGCCACCCATCTTTAGCAATACGCCTGCCAAAATCATCGAAACGGGAGCAGAAGCTTCACCGTGAGCATCGGGCAGCCAAGTGTGTAGCGGGAAGATTGGCAATTTTACGCCGAAGGCAATCAGCAATCCACCATAGACAAATAGCTCAAGCGTTAAAGGATAATCTTTCGTACCCAAAGCTGCCATATCAAAGGTAACGGTATCGCCAGAAAATGCTAAACCTAGAGCTGCAACCAAAATAAAAATTGAAGCAGCGGCAGTATAAAGAATAAACTTGGTAGCAGCATAGCGCCGCTTTTGTCCACCCCAAATCGAGATCAACAGGTATACAGGCACCAATTCCACTTCCCACATTAGGAAGAACATCAACATATCTTGGGAGGTAAATACGCCAATCTGGGCACTGTACATCACCAACATCAAGAAGTAGAAAAGCTTGGATTTATGGGTAACTTGCCAGGCAGCTAAGATTGACAGGGTATTGACTAAGCCAGTGAGTAGCACCAGAGTTACGGAAAGACCATCTACAGAGACTGACCAGTTCAAGCCGATTTGGGGCACCCAAGTATAACTCTCTGCCAACTGAAACGTTGCACTTGTGACATCATAATTTGCCCAAAAGGCGTAAATCATCATGGCGAAATCTATTAAGCCCACTGCCAAGGTATACTGGCGAACGGTTTTGCCGTCTTTGTCGGGGAGGAGCGGAATAGCTAAAGCGGCAATCAAAGGGAAGATGATGATTGTGGTCAGCCAGGGAAACTGAGATAACTGAGGGATCAATTGGAGCGGTGCGATCGCCATGATAGGAAATTATACTTACTGAGCAATAATTGATATTGTATTAAATTTTGTGAATATCGCCGTATAAATTTTTACCAAAAAAATGGGTCTAAAGCTCCGTACTTCTAGAATGGCTTTAACTGACTGTATGTTTGAGAGCAATACCACTTAAGAGATCTCCATATTTAGACTACGAAAGTCCAAATTATCTTAAGCATATCGAATAGTTTTATCTAGACTTTATGGGTTAATCGAGCTTAATATATTTAAGATGTAACTCTTTTGAAATTTGTAGGAGAGATTTATGGAAGCGATCGCTCAGCTAGATCCAGGACTAGATTCTAAAATTTCCACTAGCAATCTCACAGAGCCAATTTGGCAGATCAGTATAGTCAAATACCATCAAATGGTCGAAAAAGGAATACTCAATGATGAAACTCAATTAGAACTGTTAGAAGGCTTATTAATTGCCAAGATGCCAAAAAATCCACCCCATCGAATTAGCAACAAATTATTACGCACAGCTTTAGAAAAGATTGTTCCAATTGGCTGGTATGTTGATTCGCAAGAGCCAATTACCCTCACTAATAGCGAACCTGAGCCAGATGTAATAGTCGTTGTAGGTCAAACTACAGACTATCGCGATCGCCATCCCTATGCAGCCGATGTAGAAATTGTGATTGAAGTATCTGATACCACCTTACAACGCGATCGCACTCTCAAACAAAGAATTTATGCCAAGGCAGGGGTTCCAGTTTATTGGATTTTGAATTTAAGCGATCGCCAATTGGAGGTTTTTACTCAGCCCAATATGCTTAAAGAAATATACGAGCAAAATCTAATTTTTAGGGAAGGAGAATCGGTTAAAATCACTTTAAAGGGTGAAGAAATAGGTACTATTTTGGTGAATGATTTATTGTGAGCCATATTACCTTCCCAAACTTATTGCGAAATAATTTCTAATCATGTCAAAAATTCTTAATTTAGCTGTAATTCAAACTAGCTGTAGCGATCGCTCAATCCAGGCAAATATCGATCAAGTTGCTAATTGGATTGAGAAAGCTGCCAACCAAGGAGCGCAGGTGATTTTACCACCAGAATTATTTGCGGGTGCTTATTTTTGTCGAGAAGAGAAAGAAGAATTTTTTGCTTGGGCATATCCTATTGATTCTCATCCCGCGATCAAAGAATGCCAGAAGTTAGCGAAGCAGTTTAAAGTAGTAATTCCAGTCTCTTTCTTTGAGCAGGCAGGACAGGTCTATTACAATAGTTTAGCGCTGATCGATCATCTAGGGCAGATCATGGGAATCTATCGTAAAAGTCACATTCCCGATGGACCAGGCTACGAAGAGAAGTTCTACTTCCGTCCTGGAAATACGGGCTTCAAGGTGTGGCAAACGCTCTATGGTAATTTGGGCGTAGGAATTTGCTGGGATCAGTGGTTTCCTGAATGTGCGCGCTGTATGGTGTTGATGGGGGCAGAAGTTTTGTTATATCCTACTGCGATCGGTACAGAACCCCAAGAGCCAGATCTATTTACAGTAGAACCTTGGCAAAGGGCAATGGTCGGTCATGCAGTCAGTAATGTGATTCCTGTAGCTGCCGCCAATCGTATTGGAGTAGAAGGAACTGAGCCGAACCAAATTACTTTCTATGGGCATTCTTTTATTACCAATCAAAGGGGTGATAAAGTGGCAGAATTTGGCTCAACTGAAACTGGAATTCTCTCTGCTAGTTTTGATTTGGAAGAGATTCGCTTAAATCGGGCTTCCTTTGGCTTTTTTCGCGATCGCCGTCCTGAACTCTATGATCTTCTCACAACCGCAGATGGAGTTTCCCTATGACCCTGAAAAGGTTTCGCTGTGCTCTAGCTTCAATTTGTATTTGTTTAGATGAATCTGAAATTTCCCAAGTAAAGATCTTGATTTCTACTTTGGGGAAGGGATTCTCTCAAAAATCGCCACAAATAGCCTCGCCAAAAATGAGTATGATCTACGCAATTTTAGTGGGACTTTTCTATCATGATCGCTTGCCTGAGATTCCTATTCTACTGGCAAAATATTCAATTTCAAGTTTGACTTTAGCCTACGCGATCGCTCTAACTTGTAAAAATCCTGAACTAATAGATCAACTTATTCCCCAGCTTCAAAATTTATTAAGCTCCGATCCTGAACAAATCCAGCAACTAGAAATTGCCCAAACTTTAGTAGATCAGGGACAAAGTCAAATAGTTGCCCAAAATCAGCTTGGTCAGAATTCCATCGCCTATGGCTTGTATGTATTTTTAAGTACACCTAGAGCTTGGGAAATCTGTGTGCAACGAGCAGGAAAATTACAGATCCTAGTTGGCGCGATCGCAGCCATTGATCAAGCGGAACTGCCCTACTTTCCTCAGTTTTCTACCCAAGTGCAACAGGGCACAGAATTAGGCGAACAACTTTTTGCCGAATGGGCGGGAATTGCCCTAAAGCCAGGAAATCCTATCTCTGATAGCATACTAATCAGCGCACCATAGCCAGAGAGGTAACTATGCGAGCAGTGTTAATGGCAGGCGGATCGGGCACTAGATTAAGACCTCTTACCTGTGATCTGCCCAAACCGATGGTGACGATCTTGAATCGCCCAATTATTGAGCACATATTGCACCTGCTTAAACGTCACGGCATTTATGAGGTAATTACAACGCTGCATTACCTGCCAGACGTGATTCGCGATTATTTTGGCGATGGCAGTGAATTTGGCGTGCAAATGCGCTATGTGGTGGAAGAAGATCAACCCCTAGGTACGGCTGGCTGTGTGAAAAACGTAGCGAATCTCCTAGATAGCACCTTCATCGTGATCAGTGGCGATAGTATTACAGACTTCGATTTGACTGCTGCCATCCACTTCCATAAACAGCGCAACGCTAAGGCTACTTTAATTCTCAAGCGAGTAAGCGAGCCAATGGCTTTCGGCGTGGTAATTACCGATGAGCAACAGCGCATTCGCCGCTTTTTAGAAAAGCCTTCCACCAGTGAAATCTTTTCCGACACGGTAAATACTGGCACATATATCCTAGAGCCAGAAGTATTGGCATACCTTGATCCCCAAACCCCTAGCGACTTTTCCCAGGATCTTTTTCCCCGCTTATTGGCAGAGAATCAACCGATCTATGGCTATGTCACCGAAGATTACTGGTGTGATGTAGGTTCGCTCGATGTTTACCGTCAGGCTCAATATGATGCGATTCGTAACCATGTGCGACTGCATTTTCCCTATCAAGAAATGCGACGCGGCGTGTGGGTCGGACAAAATACAAATATTGATCCCAGCGTCAGGATTGAAGCTCCCGTGATGATTGGATCCCATTGTTCTATTGGTGCTAAGGTTTCGATTTCGGCAGGCACAATTATTGGTGACTATGTGGCGATCGCGCCCGAAGCAGATCTCCAACGACCAATTATTTCTAATGGCGTAGTAATTGGCGAAGAAGCGCAACTATCGGCTTGCACAATCGCTCGCAACGCCAGAATTGGCAGACGAAGTCACATTCTAGAAGGGGCAGTAGTAGGCTCTGGGTCGGTTATCGGCGAAGAAGCCCGCATATTTGCCAATATCCGCATTTGGAATAATAAAAAAGTTGAGTCTGGCGCAATCTTGAACTCCAATTTGATCTTTGGCGCAATGGCAACTCGCAACGTGTTCGGGCATCAGGGCGTGTCGGGCTTAGCGAATGTGGAAATCACGCCTGAATTTGCGGTGAAGCTTGGGGCAGCCTACGGCGCAACCTTGAAATTTGGCGCACAGGTAATGGTTTCGCGCGATCAACGCACCATTTGCCTCATGGTTACCAGAGCATTGATTTCAGGGCTGATGTCTGTGGGCATAAATGTGCAAAACCTAGAAACTACTGCCATTCCGATCGCTAGACTCAGTGCCCATCGTTTGAATGTATCGGGTGGCATCCATGTGCGCGTCCATCCCGACAAATTTGATCACATCCTAATTGAATTTCTGGATGGGAATGGAATCAACATCGATAAACCCCAAGAGAAAAAAATTGAAGGCGCATACTTTAAAGAAGATTTTCGTCGTGCCCGCATAGAAGAGATTGGCGAGATTAGTTATCCCACCCGCATTTTAGAATATTACAACAGCGGCTTTGCTAAACATTTGAATGTAGAAGCGATGCGCAACAGTAGCTGTCGTAAAATCGTAGTGGACTATGTGTATGCGGTTTCTGGTGCAGTTCTACCCAGGATTTTGGGCAAATTCAATAGCAATGTAATTGTGCTAAATGCCAGTTTGAGCGAAGTCGGGATCACTCCCAAAGAACGCAGCAAGATGTTAGAGCAGTTACAAGACGTGGTTACAGCCCTAAGAGCGAACTTCGGTGTGCAAGTATTCTCTAACGGTGAAAAACTAATTCTAATCGATGAAACAGGCTATCCCGTTCAAGGCGAACTTCTGACTGGCGCAATTATCGATATGGCATTAACTGCTACTGGTGGCGGCGCGATCGTCGTCCCAGTATCTACTTCCAGCATTGCTGAACAACTGGCAATTAAGCACCATGCCAGGGTGATCCGTACCAAAGCAAATCCTACTGGTTTAATGATGGCTTGTCACCATTCTGAAGCAGTAGTGTTGGGTGGTTCTGCTGAAATGGGATTTATCTTCCCTCAACTGCATCCTGGCTTCGATTCAATGTTTTGTATTGCTAAAGTAATCGAATGGCTGACAATTCAGGAGCGGACTCTATCTGAAGTGAGGTTAAGTTTACCGCAAATCTATCATCGAACTCAAACCGTGCGTTGTGCCTGGAATATTAAAGGGGCTTTGATGCGTCACTTGGTAGAATCCTATGCTCAAGAACAATTGGAACTAATTGATGGCGTAAAAATCTTTTCCCATTTTCCTAAGGATTGGGTGTTAGTCTTGCCCGATGCGAGTGAGCCAATGGTGCGAGTATTTGCGAATGTCGGCAATTCTGGTAATGATGTTTTCTCCCATTCAATTAATCAAGAAAGCGTCACAACAGTTGAGCAAAATATGCAGCAGATTTGTGAACAGATTAAATCTTTCTGCGAACTTCAAGCTGACTTAGTCGGCAGTGAATTTTGATCTGCTTCCTAAAATTTTTGTCCTGTTAGTTTGACCGAAAGATCTCCATTTTTAGTGCGCACAATGCCTAAGTTGAGTAGATTAAAATCTAAGATCAGCTAAGATGAGTAAATTGTTAACAAAGTTTTTGACGCAAAGCCATGTCTAAACTAGCCGATTCCCCGAATAGCGATCGGATCTTGATTTTTGATACCACCCTCCGTGATGGCGAACAATGCCCAGGAGCGACCCTCAATGTGGAAGAAAAACTAATCATTGCGCGCCAACTGGCAAAACTCGGCGTAGACATCATTGAAGCTGGATTCGCGATCGCTTCTCCTGGGGATTTTGAGGCAGTCCAAAAAATCGCCAAGCTGGTAGGCACCGAGGATGGTCCAATTATTTGTAGTTTGGCAAGGGCAATCAAAGCTGATATTAAAGCTGCTGCCGAAGCGATCAAGCCTGCTGCCCACCACCGTATCCATACTTTTATTTCTACCTCTGATATTCATTTAGAGTTTCAGCTTCGCAAGTCCCGCGCCGAAGTTTTGGATATTGCCCAAGAAATGGTCGCCTATGCCAAGTCTTTCTGTGACGATGTAGAATTTTCACCGATGGATGCCACTCGCACTGATCCCGAATACCTCTGCCAAGTAGTCGAAGCCGCGATCGCTGCTGGGGCAACCACTGTGAATATTCCCGATACGGTTGGATTTATCATGCCGTCAGAGTTTGGTGGATTGATCAAACTGCTTAAGGACTATGTGCCCAATATCAATCAAGCCGTAATCTCAGTTCATGGACATAACGACCTGGGCTGTGCTGTAGCCAACTTTTTAGAAGCAGTGAAAAATGGTGCTAGGCAACTAGAATGTGCAATCAATGGGATTGGCGAGCGGGCTGGCAATACTGCGCTCGAAGAAGTGGTAATGGCGCTTCATGTACGTCGCCAGTATTTTAATTCCTACCTGGGTCGAGAAGCAACTAGTGAAGATCCCCTGACTAATATCGATACCACCCAAATCCATAAGACCTCCCGCCTGGTCTCCAACTATACTGGGATGCTGGTACAGGCAAATAAAGCGATCGTTGGCGCAAACGCCTTTGCCCATGAGTCTGGCATTCACCAAGATGGCGTGTTGAAAAATAAGCTTACTTACGAGATTATGGATGCTCAATCCGTAGGCTTGACTACTAACCAAATTATTTTGGGTAAGCATTCAGGCAGACACGCTTTCAGCAATCGATTGAAGGAGTTGGGCTTTGAGCTTTCCGAACAAGATTTGAACAAAGCATTTGTCCGCTTTAAAGATTTGGCAGATAAGAAAAAAGAAATCTCTGACCTGGATTTGGAAGCGATCATCACGGATGAAATCAATCAAGTACCCCAAGCTTTTCAGTTAGAGCAGGTGCAAGTAAGTTGTGGCGATCGCGCTCTGCCAACTGCAACCGTGACTTTACTAATGCCGAATGGCGAGGAACGAACAGATTCAGCCGTGGGAACAGGACCAGTAGATGCGGTATATAAGGCGATTAGTCGGATTGTCGAAGTGCCCAATCAACTGATTGAATTCTCAGTCCAATCGGTCACTGCGGGAATTGATGCTTTGGGTGAAGTGACAATTCGCTTACGCCATGAATCGGGGATTTTCTCTGGTCATTCCGCCAATACCGACATTGTAGTTGCTTCGGCGAATGCCTATGTGAATGCTTTAAATAAGCTGCAATTCTCTCTTTCTCGTAATAAAGCTCCTGAATCAGTCTCTGTGTAAATTAGGCGGCGAAATTTGAGCCTCTCCTACCAAAGCTTGAGCGAAGAGATTAGCTTGACAAAAAACGTAAATAGTCTTCGCATGGTAGAAATTTAATCCTTAATCAACCAGTTGCGGCGGAAAAATCGAGCTAACCGATCGCTATCCAAAGTCATACAAATAGGACGACCATGGGGACAAGTGCGAGGATTGCGGCAACTTTGCCATTGATTTACTAATTGCTGCATTTGATCTAGATCTAGGGCTTTACCATTACGAATCGCACTACGACAGGCGGCTGAGGCTTTGGCTGTGGGCAGATCATCTGTTTGAGCTAGTTCATGCAATATCTCTGGCAATTTCGCGCGCGCATCTTGATCTGGCAAGTGATCTGGC
>JBBRVV010000057.1:0-9000 GCA_038246525.1 Pseudanabaenales cyanobacterium | reverse complement strand
ATTTAGTAGAAAAATAAATTCTCTGGGTGGCTTCGACAAATTCGCTTACTAGAGTCTGATGTGGTGACTTTTCAATATTGCCGTGACGCTCGATTAAAGGAAATGCTGCACTAGCGATCGCTATTCCCAATCTATGCCCTGCCAAGAAACAGTGAGCCGTGGGACGTAAGGAAATCTGGTATTCATACACGCGATCGGGTTCTAAAAATTCTGCTTGGCTAAATGAATTACGAAACTTTGCTCTAATTACGCCCATACTAATCAACATTTGTTTTCCGTCAGGATAAATATCTAAAAGCTTAATTACCCAATCTGTATCAGTAGCCGAAGTTGCGGCAAAAAGCTGAAATTTGGGGACACCAATTATACTTAAATCTTCAGTTAAAGTCTCTCCCTGGTAAACTAAAATGTCCCAGCGTTGATCAATTGCGCACTGATCATATTGTCCATAGGCACTACTGGGCGTGGGATTGCGCGGATCGTAAACATAAATATCTGGCGGAGAATCTGAACTAGGTGGCAGAATGTCTAATTTTTTATCAGAGTTTAAGTAAAACTTAATTGGAATGGCTTCTTTCTCTTGAGTGACTTCCCGATCAATCCATTCATTCTTACCCATCAAAAAAAACTGTTGCAAGGGTGAAACAATGCCATTATCGACTCCTTTCAGCCAGAAATCAAACCAATCTATCTGAAGCTGATCAACTCTAGAAATCGCCTTAATGCCAAAATCTACTTCGCCCACTTTTTGCGACCAGGGAATATGCTGCCAAGGCGCAATTAAGAGCTTTTGGGGCTGTGTTGTCTGCTGACAAGCGATTTTATAGGAATTAAAAGTAGCAGTGATAAATAGATCCGCCCAACCTGCAATATGCAAAGCTGGTAAATCATAGTTTTCCATACGGCTGAGGGGATTCAATCCTTGCCAATAGGAATCATTGGAAGAGTTATGATTAATCCAATCGAAGAAAAACGGCTCTAAGGGAAGATTGATCTTGTCTAAAGGAACTGATTGCAGCCAATAAGAAAGATGCTTTTGCGCCTGGAATAAATTGGAACAGAGAGGCTCTTTTTTATGAAACTGTGCCTGATCCTGAGAAAGTTGCAAAGCCCAAGTCAGCACAAATTCCCAAGCGATCGCGCCGCCAAAATAAAACCAGCCATCATAGAAATCCACCGTTGCCATGGCTGGACAGATAGTGACTAAACCTGGAGGTTGCATTACTGCCGCTTGAAATTGAGTTACGCCTTGATAGGAAAAGCCATACATTCCCACTTTGCCATTACTACCAGGCCTTTCTGCACACCAATTCACCGTATCAAAGCCATCTTCATACTCAAACCGAAAAGGATAGAATTCTCCCTCAGAAGTTCCACAACCCCGCACATCTTGAATTACCACAATGTAGCCCTGATTCGCATACCAACTGGGGTGGGCATAGGTAACCGTGGAGGCGATCGCTCGGCCGTAGGGTAATCGCATTAGCAAAACAGGCAATGGTGAATTTATTCCTTTTGGTCGATAGATATCCGCAGATAAGATAATCCCATCCCGCATCGGAATTTTTACTTGTCTTTCAACAGTTACCCTTTGATGAAAAGAAGTAAGTTTAGGAATATCTTTCACAGGTCTAAAAGCTTTAGGCTAAAGCGTCAACACAGCGATCGCATAAAAGTGGATGAACGACCGATTCACCAATATGGGTAGAATAATTCCAACAACGTGGGCATTTCTCACCATCAGCATTAGTTACGGCGATCGCAATGGACGTAGATAAACTGCCAGACTCAATCACAGATTCCAAGATATAACTCAAGTTTTGAGGTAATTCAGAAACTAATTCAGCTTGAGAAGTAATGAATAAATAGCGCAAATCCTCACCTTGAGAAGCCAAATCTGCCCTTAGAATTCCTGGCTCAATTGCCAAGATTACTTTAGCCTCAAGAGGAGCACCAATCGCTTTATCATTTCTGGCAACTTCCAACACTTTATTTACTTCATTCCTCACACTTCGGAATCTTTCCCATTTAGTCGCGAGTTCAGGTTGATTCCATTCTTCAGTAATATTTAGCCAGCCCGCTTGAAAGACGGATTTATGTTCAACAGAGTAAGGCAAATGTTGCCAAATATCCTCAGCAGTATGAGCCAAAATCGGCGCGATCGCTTTAGCCAGCATTTCTAAACAATACATCAATACGGTTTGACAACTGCGACGGCGAAAAGCATTGGCAGCACTAATATAGAGCCGATCTTTTGCCACATCCAAATAGAAATTAGATAATTCTACAGTGCAGAAATTTTGAATGGTTTGACAGACACGAGAGAATTGGAATTGATCGTATGCTTGGGTGATCTCTTGGCTGGCTGTATAAAGACGATGCAGCATATAGCGATCTAGTTCTGGTAAGCTTTGGTAAGCGATCGCGTCTTCGGCAGGATTGAAATCATAGAGATTGCTCAACAAAAATCTAGCCGTATTCCGAATCTTCCGAGATAGATCTGCGGTTTGATTAATAATATTCTTACTAATTGACACATCGCTTTGATAGTCCACGCTGGCAGCCCAAAGCCTCAATACATCAGCACCAAAGGCAGGTTCTTGCTTCTCATTTTTGCCACCATTGATAATGATCATCGGATCGATCACATTTCCCAAAGACTTACTCATCTTCTGTCCCTTCTCATCTAAGACAAATCCGTGGGTTAAAACAGTCTTGTAAGGTGCTTTCTCATTCACTGCCACACTGGTAAGTAGGGAAGACTGAAACCAGCCGCGATGTTGATCGGAGCCCTCCAAATACAAATCTGCTGGATACTGCAATTCTGCTCTTTGCCCAATTACCGCCGCCCAAGAAGAACCAGAGTCGAACCAGACATCCATTGTATCCATCCCTTTGCGATACTTATGCGCATCCTCTCGATGTTTTTCGGGTAGAAGTTCTGCTACTGGCAATTTCCACCAAGCATCTGAACCTTGCTCACCGAAGATTTCTCTAATGTGTTGAATTGTCTCTTCGTCTAGAAACGGCTGATTTGTTTCTAAATCATAAAAAACAGGAATCGGAAGTCCCCAGCTACGTTGTCGCGAAATACACCAATCCGAGCGTTCTTGCACCATTGGCGTAATCCGATTTTTGCCTGAAGCGGGAATCCATTCTACCTGATTAATTGCCTCTAGCGCCTCTTCTCGGAAACCTTTCACCGAAGCAAACCATTGTTCTGTTGCTCTCATTACCACTGGCTTTTTGGTGCGCCAATCGTAGGGATATTTATGTTTATAATTCTCTTCTTTCAACAATGCTCCTTTTGCCATAAGTGCATCAATTACTGCACCATTTCCATCTTTGAGAATGTTCTTGCCCACAAATTCTGCTCCAGCTTCCGCTGTGAAATTGCCATAATCATCAATTGGAGCGAGAACTGGTAATCCATATTTTTTGCCGATCGCGAAGTCATCTTGACCATGCCCAGGCGCAGTATGTACCAAACCTGTACCCGATTCAGCCGTCACATAATCACCCAAGAGAATCGGACTCTGCCGTTCAAATAAGGGATGTTGGCAGATTAAGCCCTCTAGAATTTCTCCTGGGAAAGTTGCAATTATTACTAATTCTTGATCTAGGGTTTTTGCCAATTTCTCTACTAGATCTGTGGCGACAATTAGATTTTGCTCAACGCTAGAGACAATACTGTAATTAAGCTTAGGATTTGCAGCGATCGCTAAATTTGCGGGAATTGTCCAAGGGGTTGTAGTCCAGATTAAAACTGAAAGAGCATCTAAGTTAAGATCTTTTAGCTCTAGTTTTTGAGTTAAATCTTTTACTGCAAAAGTTACATAGATACTTCGAGAAGTATGGTCTTCAGGATATTCCAATTCTGCCTCAGCCAAGGCGGTTTGAGAACTAGGTGACCAATATACGGGTCTCAGCCCACGATAGATATAACCTTTGAGCACCATTTTGCCAAATATACCAATCTGGGCTGCCTCATATTCAGGCTTCATCGTGTAGTAGGGATTCTCATAGTCCGCCCAAATCCCCCAGCGTTTAAATCCTTTAGCCTGATCAGCGATCGCTTCTAGGGCAAAATCTCTAGCTCTATGGCGCAATTCCAAAGCCGTAATGTTTTTCCGTTCCTCTGGTTTCAGATTTTGAATCACCTTCAATTCAATTGGCAAACCATGACAATCCCAACCCATCACATAGCGAACTTTCCTGCCGCGCAAAACCTGATAACGATTGATCATATCTTTTAATACTTTATTCAGAGCATGACCCATGTGCAGACTGCCGTTAGCGTAGGGTGGGCCATCATGCAAAATGAACTTCTCGCCTGGATTCTCAACCGCTAACTGGGCATAGATATTTTCCTCTTCCCAAAATTTTTGAATTTCTGGCTCTCTCTCTTTAGCATTGGCACGCATGGAGAAACTGGTTTGAGGTAGATTGACTGAATCTTTGTAGTCAGAAACTTTGTCGTCTAAAACCTTAGCGGCAGTTTGAACTGAAAATTCTGAATTGGAAGAAGTTGACATATAAATTGATACCGAGCAAATTGACGCAAATTGACCTAGAGCAAAATCTCTACTCAGTTTAGCTCAAACCCGCAATTGAGGTAGGAGGTAGCTCTTACTTTATTTTTCACCTCAATCCTGCAACTGAGATAAAGTTATGAGATAAAATTACCTATGATCTAGATTAGAGCAGACAAGCATTGTATGATGAGTACCTTGGTTACTATAATTTGATTTTTTTAGGATATGGTACAGATCGATATGCCCGTAGTAGGCGAGTACAAGCCTGGCTTAGAAGGGATTCCAGCAACTCAGTCCAATATCAGCTTTATTGATGGACAGCAAGGAATCTTGGAATATCGCGGCATTAATATCCATGAACTCTGTGCACAGGGCAGCTTTTTAGAGACTTGCTATCTCTTGATTTTTGGCTATCTACCCACGGCGCACCGCCTAGAAGAATTCAACCAAGATATTATATTTCGCCGCCGCATCAAATATCGGATTCGGGACATGATCAAATGTTTCCCAGATCGTGGTCACCCGATGGATGCACTGCAAACCTGTGTGGCGGGCTTAGGGATGTTTTATCCTCTGAGCAACTATCATGATGCTGATTATATTTATGATGCTTCTACTCGCTTGATCGGTAAGGTACCAACGATGGTGGCAGCCTTTAACATGATGCGTCAGGGTAACGATCCAGTCATGCCCCGCGATGATCTAACCTATGCAGGTAACTTTCTGTATATGCTAAATGAAAGAGCGCCAGATCCCTTTGCTGCCAAGGTTTTTGATACTTGTCTTATCCTTCATGCCGAGCATACAGTAAACGCCTCTACTTTCTGTGCCTTAGTCACTGCTTCAACCCTAAATGATCCCTATGTAGTTTTAGCTTCAGCGATCGGTACTCTAGGCGGCCCACTTCATGGTGGCGCAAATGAACGGGTAATGCAAATGCTAGAAGAAATTGGCAGCGTAGAAAACGTTAAGCCATATTTAGAGGAACGACTGGAGCGCAAAGAGCGAATTATGGGCTTTGGGCATCGAGTCTATAAAGTAAAAGATCCTAGAGCCGTAATTTTACAAGGTTTAGCTGAACAGCTATTTGATCGTTTTGGACATGATCGCTACTATGACATTGCATTAGAGCTAGAAAGGCAAGCCACCGATAAGTTGGCAGAGCGCGGCATCTACGCCAATGTGGATTTTTATTCGGGCTTAGTATATAAAAAACTGGGCGTGCCTATCGATTTATTCACTACTATTTTTGCGATCGCGCGGGTAGCAGGTTGGTTAGCCCACTGGAAAGAGCAACTAGCAGACAATCGTTTATTCCGCCCCACTCAGGTATATACGGGTTTACGCCATGTTAAATATTTACCTATTTCGGAACGAGAGAGTTTATCCTAGAAGGTAGGTAGAAATTAGGTCTTGCTAGAAATTAAGGTTTTATAAACGCGATCGCCATGACCCCATTAGAGAGTAATAGTCAAGTTAGTCAAAGAGCCGCAGTGCTGGGCATTCAGGTAATTAGTAAAGGCACTGGTAAGCGTTTAGGCATTGTGACTGAGGTTTGGCTAGACGTAGATCAACGCCAAATTATGGGATTCAGTGTGGCAGATCGCTATATCCCCTCTACCTCAATTAGTTTGGGCGATCCTTTTTATATGTCCCTAGAGCGGATCTCTCTATTGGGTCCTGACGCAATTCTGGTAGATAACGAGAACGTACTGGAAGATATTTTGGTATCCGAACGCTTCACCAACTTGATTGGCAATGAAGTGGTAACCGAATCGGGCGAACTACTAGGCAAAGTGCGCGATTACCAGTTTGAGCCAGAAACAGGTAACTTAGCAGCATTGATCCTCGCCTCAATTGGTTCAAATTTGATTCCCGAATCTTTAATTAGCACCTATGAACTAGATGTGAATGAAATTATTGCGGTTGGACGCGAGCGGATCATTGTCACAGAAGGAATGGAAGAGCGATTAGTACAGTTGACTAAGGGTGTTTTAGAGAAACTAGGTCTAGGTAAGCCACCTTGGGAGCAGGAATTTGAAGACGATTACTTGCCACCCCGCACTAGTAGCTATTCCAATAATTCCCTGGGTTCAGGACAACGAGGTTCGGTTTACCCAACTCAAAAACCAATGTATCGCAAAGAGGAAGCTTGGGAAGAAGATAATTGGCAAGAGGAAAGAACTGCTACTCCACCCCGCCGCGCTCGAATTGATGAGCCTGATTACCGTGAGACTAGGGATCGCGATCAGAACCGAGACAAGCCCAGAGAAACTCCCCGCGATAGTTCAAGAGAAACCACCAGAGATCCTCGTTCAGATTCCAGACCTTTAGATTCTCGGCTAGATTCTCAGTCAAACTCCCGGCCAGAAGCCAAACCAGACTCCCGTAAGTTAGGTCGTAGCGATTACGAAGACGAATTTGAAGAAGAATATGACACTAACTATTATCGTAGTGCCAAAAAGGAAATTGACAGCACATGGAGCGAAGAGCCTCGCGCTAAACAACCAGTCGAAGATTTAGAAGATTTGTAAAAAGCCAAGTTTTAACTATACATTTCTGGTAGGCTCTCATCCAAAGTTTTCCAACCTGGGAGCCAAATTTCCCTTTGTTTCAAAAGGCTGGCATTTAACCAAAAACGTACCGAGTGATCACAGGCAGCTTTTAGCTCAGCAAATACCGTTTCTCCTTCATTTTTGCGATTAGTAACTTGAAAATGTCGCCAACCAAAAGTTTTCTCTTTAGCTGTCCATTTTGAGCCAATCAAATAAGGAAATTTTTGTTTCTTTGCCATAAATTCCTCACCTGATTACTACCAAGCAACATGATTAAAAATCGCTTCAAGGGTTTTATTACCCCGAATTTGATTAGAAAGCGGTAAGTGTCCCTTCGGGGCTTTCAGACTCCAAGTAAAGCCGCCAGGATAACGGGTAAAACTGCCACCTTTTTTCCAATCAATTTGCAGCCAAAAGTCCTCCCATTTCTTGCCTAAACTGAGCCAGATTCGACGCTGAATTGCAAAGCCAAATTTCCCTTCGGAATAAATTGTCCACAGTTGATCAATCGTTTGTAAATCAAGAGTCGCGATCGCCGCAACTTCACTAAAATAAATCCATCCCCGATCAGCCGCATCCTTACTCGCTAACTGACGCATAATTTTGGAAGTCAGCCGATCTGCATCTTCAAATTGTTGTTGCACTAGCAGATTCTGTAGAGTTGCCAACTCAAGTTTGAGCGCTTGAGACAGTGGCAAAATCCCTTGATCGAGCTTTGTCTTTAGTTGAGTCTCATAGTCTAGGGTTAGGCTTTTTTGAACAATTATTTGATATGCTCTACCATCAAGAAAAGTAGGCTGAAGATTAGTTTTAGTACGTTGGGCTAAGCGATCGCTCAAATAGTCAAGTAGAGGAGAAATGGCGGCTTCACCAAAATCTTCAAACTGGATAATTGCTTTTAGCTGGGTAGTTTCGCTTGCGGCTTTTAAGTCTGCTTTCAGCGTTAGAAATTTCTGATCAGTTTCATTCAAATCAGGTTTATCTAATTTTGGAGCATCTAATTTTGGATCGTCTGAATTTGGAATATCTGAGTTGATTTTAGTCAAACTAGTTTCAGTAGAAATATCGCTTTCACTCACGTTTTTATAATTAAGTAGATAAGTGTAAGTAATCTGAGCATGATTAGGGTCACAGAACGCAGCCCCACAATAGAATTGAAATCATTGAGCTTATAAGATAGTTATAATTTCCCTTCCAGCGTATCTTTGGTATCTCGTTTGGTAAAAGGATGATTACCTTCAGCGATCGTATGTAAATAAGTCCTAGTTGAATCACTCAGGTTCTTTACATCAGTAAAGTCTGCATCATTAATCGTACTTAAGCCAATCAAAATTGCATTTTTTAAATTAGTACTACGCAGGTTTGTCGCCTTCAAATTGGCACGGGTAAAGTTAGCGTCGATCAAGTTCGCACCGCTAAAATTTGTGGTGGTCAAATCACATTTAGTTAAGTTAGCGCCCGATAGATTTGCCCAAGTTAGATTCGCCCAGCTAATATCTGACGCGGTAAAATCAGCATTTTTTAAAATTGCACTACGACAAATTGATTCATATAAGTATGAGCGACTGAGGTTTGCTCCAGTCAGGTTTGCACCCGTAAAGTCTACCCCTCTGAGGTTAGAACCATGCAAATCAATTTCAGGTAAAATTGCCGCTCGGAAGTTCAAACCACTCAAGCTAATTTCAGCAAAGTCTCGTCTACCTCGGCGATATTCTTTAATCAATTCTTCTGCCGTCACACCTTACCCCCTTAATTGTATTTTTATTTTTCTTTGCTGTTTCTCTTTGTGATCTTTCTGCGATCTTCACCGCTTTATTATTAACGCTAAAGTTCTCTTCTCTTGATCAATTAGGAGCTAGTATTTGGGAATACTAGTATCAATCTCTTCGCTCCAAGCATTTATTCCCCCT